>DASUDM010000226.1:0-3949 GCA_036275575.1 Sphingorhabdus sp.
AAGACAAAGCGCTCGACAAAAGCTTGCATCGCGCCATTGCCGGCATCGCCGCCGATATTGAGGCGCTGCACTTCAACAAGGCTGTCGCCAAGGTGCATGGCCTGGTCAACGATATCGAAAAGGCAGCGCCATCGGCATCGCGCACAGCGGCGATACGCACCTTACCACTGCTGGTGGCACCAATGTTGCCACATCTGGCCGAAGAGGCCTGGGTCGCATTGGGCAATGAAGGCTTGATCGCAGGCCAGCCTTGGCCAAGCCACGATCCCGCGCTGCTGGTCGACGATGAAGTGACCATAGCGGTGCAGGTAATGGGCAAACTGCGTGATACGCTGACCGTGGCTAAGGGATCGCCCAAGGACGCGCTTGAAGCGCTTGCACTGGCGAGCGAGAAAGTGCAGCGTGCGATGGATGGCGCAAGCCCCAAGAAAATCATCGTCGTACCCGACCGGTTGGTGAATATCGTCATATGATGCGATTGCTGCCCTTGCTCCTTGCTTCGCTGCTGCTATCGGCTTGCGGCCTGACGCCGCTCTACAGCGGCGGATCGCAGGGGCCGGTCTCGGCATTGCTCGGCTCTGTTGCAGTAGACCCGATCGAGGGCAAAAATGGCTGGCTGATGCGCAACGCGCTCAATGACCGGCTCGGTGCCGGTGCAGAAAGCGGTGTCCGCTATCGGCTGGTGGTAAAGCTGGACGACCAGATCGAAGGCTTTGGCGTGCGCGCGGACGATACCGTGACGCGGGAACGCCGGACGTTGCGAGCACGTTACCAACTGGTTGATCTGGAAAGCAACAAGACGCTGCTCGATGCGACCGCCGGATCGGATGCGGGCATAGATGTCGTCAGCTCCGAATATGCGACGATCGCTGCGGAAAACACCGCGCTCGAAAACCTGACCCAAAAGGTTGCCGAGCAGATTGTGACGCGGCTCTCGTTATACGCGCAGTCAGCAAAGTAAATGGCCGCACTATGAGCGGCAAACTCAGCGAAAAAGACTTTATCGCCTCGATCGACTCCCGGCCGGATATCCGGCTGTTTTTCGTTTTTGGACAGGATGAATCGGCGGCGGCGTCTATCGCCAGCGCGCTCGTCGCGAAGCTGGGCAGCGATAGCGAAGCAATCGAGATTGATAGCGCCAAGCTGCGCGGTGATCCGGCGCTTCTGGCTGACGAAGCGGCTTCACAGTCGCTATTTGGCGGAGCCCGGCACATACGCCTGCACTTCGCGCGAGAAGAGGGCGTCGATGCCATTGCCAACCTTTTGTCAGCTGAGCAGGCAGGAAATCCCGTAATTGCCACCGCTGGCGATCTCAAGAAAACCAGCAAGCTGCGCAGCCTCATCGAAGGTTCGCCCCGCGCGCTGAGCTATATTTGCTACCCGCCCAGCGAGGCCGAAGCGATCGATCAGGCGGTGGCCGCTGCGGGTGCGGTCGGCCTGCGTATCGACCGCACGCTCGCGGCCCAGATCGTGCGCTATACCGGGCAGGATCGGCGGCTGGTGGCCATGGAGCTGGAAAAGCTGTCGCTTTACTACGATTCTGCCCCCGATCGGATCGTCACGGTTGAACCGCAAGCATTGTCGGCGCTTGCTGCCGAAACCGCGGAGGAAGATATCAACGCTTTGGTCAACCAGCTGATGAACGGTGACACCAAGGCACTCGGCCGGTCGATCATTGAGGCGCGCGCGGTGGGCCTTGAAGCGATCCGCGTCATTCGTGCGCTCCAGCGCCGCGTTGCGATGCTGGCCGGGATGCGGGCGAAAGTAGAGGAAGGCGCGAACGCTGGAGCCGTGGTGCGCGCCAACCGCGCGATTTTCTGGAAAGAGCAGGAGGCCTTTAGCCGCCAGGTCCAGCGGTGGACGGCGCAACGCCTTGCCGGGCTGAACGCGCATCTGCTCGATGTGGAGGCACGGCTTATGGCAATGGGTACCGACCTGACAGATACCGTGCTGGAAGAGGAACTGGTTCGCATCGCGCGCGCCGCGGCGCGCAGCCGCTAATCTTTATTCATATTCCGCAGTAATCGGAATTCGTCCCCGAAACTGGCCGGATACATTGCCTTTGAGCACAAGGTTGCCACCAAAGGCGAATTCCAGCCGGCCATATATGTCTAGCCGCGGGGCGGGCGGCAAATTGGTGCGCAGGCTGACGATTTCCACTGCACCACCCGTAGCGCTGGTCAGCTTGATGGACCGCGGCATTTCGATGCGGATGGCCCGCCCGGGCTCTCCTGTGACGACGGCGCTGCCGGCAAAGGGCGAGCCTCCCAGATCAAGCACATCGCCGCTGACCGTGCGCGCCCCGCTATCGGGATCGATCACGATGCTGCCGCCGTTGTTCCCGGTTGCCGTTGCGCGGCTGAAATCGAGCGAACTGCGGATTTCGATGTGCAACGGGCGGGCCTTGCCATCGCTTTCGCGCGCGAAAGGATCTGCGCCAAAGGTTTGTGCGCCAAGCGGTTGCGGTGCAAGCATGGCGGCGCAAACAAGGAAAGGCAAGGTCAGGCTTCGAAGCATTTGCGCGTGATTTTCCGATTTTGTGGTTAATTTCCAGTGAAAGTTATCCGGATCGCTGCTCTTGACCCTTGGCAGACTTGGGCACACATTAGAGCCATGGAAAAACTGGAACTCAGCGAAGAGGAATGGCGCGCGCGCCTCTCCCCTGTGCAATATCATGTGCTCCGCGAAGCCGGAACCGAGCGGGCGTTCAGCGGAGAGCTCAATCTCGAAAAGCGCGATGGTGATTTCCTCTGTGGCGGTTGCGGCACGCTGCTTTTCAAGTCCAATACCAAATATGACAGCGGATCCGGCTGGCCGAGTTTCACCGAGCCGGCGGCGCCCGATGTAATTGCAGAGTATCGCGATACCTCACACGGGATGATCCGCATCGAGGTGCGCTGCGCCAAATGCGACGGGCATCTGGGCCATGTTTTCCCCGATGGCCCGGGCCCCAATGGCCTGCGCTATTGCATCAACAGCGTTTCGCTCGATTTCCAGCCGGACTAGGTTCTTAATCCCGCTTGTCGGATTCCCGGCAAACCGGTAACAGGTCGGCCAATGGCAAAAGCTGGAAATAAGGCAGCGGAAGGGTCGCGGTTCAAACGCTGGGCCGTCAATTCGCTCAAGATCGGTACGCTCGTCGCCCTGATGGGGCTGATGGTGGTTGGCATTTTCGTCGCGATCGCACGAGGCGAAATTGAAAGTTTTGAGGATCTGAAGGCGTCGCCCAATGGCCAGATGATCCGCGTACGTGCTGCGGATGGAACGGTCATCCAGACTTTGGGTCCCAGCTTTGGGCGCTGGATACCGATTGACGAGATTCCGCACGAGATGAAAGACGCGATGGTCGCGGTAGAGGATCGCCGCTTCTATTACCATCCCGGCATCGATCCCTATGGCCTGGGCCGTGCGGTGTTTGTCAGCCTGACAGACGGTGGCGGGCTGCGCGCAACCTCGACCATCACCCAGCAATTGGCACGCAACGTCTATCTGAACAACAATCGCGATATTGGCCGCAAGCTGCGCGAAATGATCCTCGCCATGGCGATGGAGACAAAGTTCAGCAAAGAACAGATTCTCGAGCTGTACCTTAACAAGGTCTATTTCGGCGGCGGCGCTTATGGCGTCGATGCCGCAAGCCGCCGCTTTTTCGATCATGGCGCAGAAGACATCACGCTGGCCGAGGCCACGATCATCGCGGGCCTCGTGAAGGCCCCTTCGCGCTATTCGCCGACCGCTGACGCCAAAGCCGCGATTGGCCGTGCGGGCGTGGTGCTGGAAGTGATGCAGGATGCTGGGATGATCACGCCCGAAGAGGCAGCCTCGGTCGAACCAGCCAAGGTCCAGCTGGCTCCCGAGCCGAAGCAGGATAGCGTACGCTATTTCACCGATTGGGCATTGCCGCAGCTCGACAATCTGATCGATGAAACCGAAAAGCCGATCGACGTCT
>DASUDM010000227.1:0-4710 GCA_036275575.1 Sphingorhabdus sp.
GGGTAGCGTGCAGGGCGTCATCGACGCGGTCCTTGCGCTCCTTCACTTCGACTTCGGTTGCACCGCCAACCTTGATCACGGCAACACCGCCAGCAAGCTTGGCAAGGCGCTCTTGCAGCTTTTCACGGTCGTAATCGCTGGTGGTGGTTTCGATTTGCGCACGGATCGCTTCAACGCGAGCCTTGATCGCATCGGCTTCACCGGCACCGTCGACGATGGTGGTGTTGTCCTTGTCGATCGAAACACGCTTGGCCTGGCCGAGCATGCCCAGCGTCACCGATTCAAGCTTGATACCGAGGTCTTCGCTGATCATTTCGCCCTTGGTGAGGATCGCGATATCTTCGAGCATCGCCTTGCGACGATCGCCGAAGCCCGGAGCCTTCACAGCAGCGATCTTCAGGCCACCACGCAGCTTGTTTACGACGAGGGTAGCAAGCGCTTCGCCTTCGACGTCTTCTGCGATGATGAGGAGCGGACGGCCCGACTGAACGACAGCTTCGAGGATCGGCAGCATTGCCTGCAGGTTCGAAAGCTTCTTCTCGTGGATCAGGATGTAGGGGTTATCCAGCTCGACCGACATCTTTTCGGTGTTGGTGATGAAGTAGGGCGAGAGGTAACCACGGTCGAACTGCATGCCTTCGACGACATCGAGTTCGAACTCGAGGCCCTTGGCTTCCTCAACGGTGATGACGCCTTCCTTACCGACCTTTTCCATGGCTTCGGCGATTTTTTCGCCGACTTCACGGTCGCCATTGGCAGAGATGATGCCGACCTGTGCGATTTCTTCCGAGCCCTTGACCGGGTTCGAACGCTTCTTCAGGTCTTCGACGACCACGTTGACTGCCTGGTCGATACCGCGCTTCAGGTCCATCGGGTTCATGCCGGCAGCGACCGACTTCATGCCTTCGCGAACGATCGCCTGGGCAAGAACGGTTGCAGTGGTGGTGCCGTCACCAGCAGCGTCGTTGGCCTTGGAGGCAACTTCGCGCAGCATCTGGGCGCCCATATTTTCGAACTTGTCCTTCAGTTCGATTTCCTTGGCGACCGAAACACCGTCCTTGGTGATGCGCGGTGCGCCAAAGCTCTTGTCGATAACGACATTGCGACCCTTGGGGCCGAGGGTGACCTTCACCGCATCGGCGAGGATATCAACGCCGCGCAGAATGCGTTCACGCGCGTCGCGGCCAAATTTCACGTCTTTTGCAGCCATGATTTTGTTCCTTCAATTATATGTAGCTGAAATCAGCCGATGATTCCGAGGATGTCCGATTCTTTCATGATCAGCAGGTCTTCACCGTCGATCTTGACTTCGGTGCCCGACCACTTGCCGAACAGGATCTTGTCGCCGACTTTGACGTCCAGCTTGATGCGGTCGCCATCTTCATTGTAGGCGCCTTCGCCAGCGGCGACGATTTCGCCTTCTTGCGGCTTTTCTTGAGCGCTGTCAGGGATGATGATCCCGCCAGCGGTTTTTGCTTCGGCCTCGACGCGACGGACGAGGACGCGGTCATGCAACGGACGAAATTTCATGACATGCCTTCCTTTACTGATTGGTGACGCACGGGAGAGACCGAATGGCGCACCCCCAAGCGCCTGAAACACTATTAGCACTCACCTTTATCGAGTGCTAACGGCGCCCAGATAGGGATTATGCCGGTTGCGTCAAGCACCGTTGCGAGAAAAAATTTTGCGCCGTCGGTAACTTTGCGGCGCTTTGCCCCGAACCTCCTTTCGAGACGCCCGTTTGGCGCTCTCTGCGCCAGCCCCCTGGCTCCATTCTTATGATGAACAATTGGAGGATTTATGACTGTTTCCGTTTTGAAAATTGCTGCCGCTGCAGCCGCCCTTTCCGCCGCTGCTTCGATCGCGACTGCTCCGGCAACTGCTGCCAAGCCTGCACAGGAAAAATGCTTTGGCGTGGCGCTGAAGGGCAAGAATGATTGTGCTGCAGGCCCGGGCACCAGCTGCGCCGGCACCTCGACCGTCGATTATCAGGGTAATGCCTGGAAGCATGTTGCCAAGGGCAGCTGCGTGAAAATGGGCGGAACGCTGACCGCGCACGCCGGCAATGCCAAGCCGGTAGCCAAGAAGTAATCGCCCGAGATTTTGCGGATGGACCAATTGGCAAAAGCTGGCGGGTATCGGGCACCGTTCCCCACTCTCTCCCCCAAAGCGGGAATCGGGCTAAAACCCCAGCATTATGATGCCATTTTGAATGTCGACCCGAACATGCAACCCCCGGCATGGGTCGAGGTCCATCCGCAAAACTATTTCTGCGAAGGGGGGCCGCCACATCGCTGGCTGTCCGCTGTCGCCGAACATTATCCGATCAGTTTCCACTCGGTCGGTTTGTCGCTCGGCAGCGCCGATGGCCTGATAGCCGACCAGCTCGATCGACTGGCAACATTGTGCGACCGGTATCGGCCCGCAATGGTTTCCGACCATCTGAGTTTCAGCGGCAACGCGCATGATCGCTTTGCCGACCTGCTTCCCCTTCCCTACACATATGAGTCGCTCGACCATTTTTCGGTGCAGGTCGATCGCGTCCAGCAGCGTCTGGGTCGGCAAATGCTGATCGAGAACCCTTCCTGCTATCTCGCTTATGCGGACAATGATTATTCGGAGCCCGAATTCCTCGCGTGTTTGATCGCACGAACAGGTTGCGGCCTGCTGCTCGATATCAACAATGTGGTGGTCTCAACGGGCAATCTGGGTGGCTCACCAAACGCATGGTTGGCGCAAATCGATCCGGATTGGGTCGGTGAAATTCATCTGGCGGGGCATGCCACCGAACATCATGACAGCGGCCCACTATATATAGACGATCATGGCAGCCCGGTGGGTGACCTTGCATGGACGCTGTTCGCGGAGTTTGTGACGGAACATGGGCCAAAACCCACCTTGATCGAATGGGACACGAACACCCCGGACTATCCCACCTACATGGCCGAGGCGCACAAGGCACAAACGATGCTCGATAGAGCACTGGAACGACACGATGTCGTCGCTGCTTGAAGCCCAGCGCAACTTCAGTGGAACGATCAATAAAGGGCCATCGGCGCTCGATCCCGCACTATTTGTCGGCGATGCCGATCGCATAATTCTGGGGCTGAAGGCGCATGCGAACACGATAAGCCATGCCCGCCTCGTCGCACTCGAACAAAGCTTCCCGATGCTGCACCTCGAGTTGGGCGATGGTGCATTCAATTTGCTATCGCGCGAATATGTTGAAACGGGGGCCGCCCGTGCTTTGGACCTGAACGATATCGGCAAAGGCTTTGTCGCATTTCTGGAGCGCTGCGAAATCGCCGCAGCCCTGATCGACCTTGCGGCAATCGAATGGGCCTGGCTCGAAAGCTTTCATGCGGCAGATGCCGTACCGATTGGGCTGGGCCAACTTGCCGGGTTCGATGAAACCAGACTGCTCGATTACGAGGTTGCCTTGCATCCTGCTGTTCGAATGCGCCGGTTGCAGGCACCTTTGGCCCAATCGCTGTCGGAGCTCGCAGTCGACGGTAATCCTGCATCGATCCTCATTGCCCGGCCCGAAGCTGAGGTGCGGTTGTTGGCCCTCGATACTGTCGCCACTTTGCTAATCGAAAAAATGTCGTTGCCGACTTCAATCGGTAACCTTTTGTCCCTCGCTTGCGAACATGGCCATGAAGCCGACCCCATCGGGCCGGTCCTGAATTTGATCGGCGCCGGTGCGCTGATAGCCATGGAGTAGATATGTTTCAGTCCCTGACCCAAAGCTATGACCGTGCTGTCGCGATTGTTTCCGGAAAACTTCCGGAATCGCTGGTCCTGCTGTTTGTCCGCATTGCGCTTGCCGGCATTTTCTGGCGGTCGGGCCGGACCAAGGTCGAGGAAGGCAGTCTGCTTTCTGTGAGCGACAGCACGCTCACGCTTTTCAGTGAGGATCCGTTCAACAAGGTTCCGCTGTTACCTAGCGATTTTGCGGCCTATCTTACAACCTATGCCGAGCATGCCCTGCCCATCCTGCTGGTTTTCGGACTTTTCACACGCCTTTCGGCATTGGCATTGCTGGGAATGACAATGGTCATCCAGATTTTCGTGTTCCCCGATGCATGGTGGCCGGTGCATAGCCTGTGGGTCGCGCTGGCGCTGGTGCTGATCGTGCGCGGGGGCGGCGGCCTGTCGGTTGACGCATTGCTTGCAGGTCGCCGCGCATGATTGCCAATGAGGAGGGGCTGCGCCGCCTGATGCGCCTGTCGCAAGGCGGTGACAAGCAGGCCTATGCCATCCTCCTCGAACAATGTGGTGCCTGGTTGGCACGCTATTACCGCCAGAAGATCGCGCCCGACGCTATCGACGATCTGGTGCAGGAAACATTGATGTCGCTTCACCGCAAACGTGCGAGCTATGATCCCTCCCGCCCGTTCCTGCCCTGGCTTGCCGCCATCGCGCGTTATCGCTGGGTTGACCGGCTGCGGCAGGGTTACAGGAACGAAGCCGAAGCGTTGGAACATCATGATGTGGCGGAAGAGAGCCATGAAGAGGTGGTTGCGGCGCGGATCAGCATCGACCGCTTGCTCGATCTGATCCCAACCAGCCAATCAGATGCGATCCGCTGCATGAAAATCGAAGGATTGAGCATCGCCGAAACCTGCCAGCGCACCGGCCAATCGGAAGCGTCGGTCAAAGTGAACATACATCGCGGATTGAAAAGACTGTCCGCATTGGTCGAGA
>DASUDM010000228.1:0-2685 GCA_036275575.1 Sphingorhabdus sp.
GGCTCCACCATCGGTGCAGGCGAAGTAGAGTTCATCCTTGCCCCACCAGATGCCCTCGCCGCGTGCGAACAGCGTGGCACCCTTGGCCGCACCGCGTTTGCGCAAATCGTCGTCGGGTGCCTCCGGATTATCGAGCGGGATCCAGCGCGGGGCATAGGCCTTGCCGCGCGCGACGGCGGCCTCGCTCCAGTTCCGGCTATCGCCGATGCCATCGAGCACTAACGCCTCGAGCTTACCGCTCTTGGCAAGCTCTCCTTTCGCATTGGGCAGGAAACGATAGAGCAGGCTGTCGTCGCGATCTTCGGTCAGATAGGCAATGCCTGTCCGCGGATCGATACATGCCGCTTCATGATTGAAACGGCCCATCGCTTTGAGCGGCACTGGATTGACCAAGCCCATATGGCCCGATGGTACTTCGAAAATATAGCCATGATCCTTGCCCGCGGCATCACCGGCGCGGGTCACATTTTCCTCACAGGTGAGCCAGCTGCCCCATGGCGTAATCCCGCCTGCACAGTTGCGAAGTGTTCCGGAGAGGCTGAGCCACTGTTTCTCCACGCGCTGCGATTTGAGGTCATAAATCAGCGTCGTGGTTCCGCCCGGAAGTGGCATCCCATCCTTGCCGCGATCATAGGCGACAAAATCATCGGCCACCTTGCCCGGAAATGGCCCGAAGCGACCATCGCGGACATTGAGTTCATGGTTACGAACCAGCGCGACCTTGCCCTTGCCTGCCGCAAACGCACCCATGCCATCGCCCGCGCTGGGGACAAGGAAACCATCATCCATGATGTTCCCGAAACGAGAGATCACTCGGTAAGAAAATCCCTTGGGCAGATCGATCAAATTATTCGGATCGCGCACAAGCGCGCCATATCCGGGAACTTCGCTACGGGCCTGCGGTGGCATTTGACTATAGGCACGTGCCGCTATCCCAGCAAAAGCAATGCTTCCCAAACCGAAGTTAAACTGGCGGCGGCTGATTTGCATTCTGAGTCCCTTTGGCTTTTGCAATGATGTGCCGATGAACCGCAAAGATGACAAGATGGTTGCAGCTTGGTAGAGGCCCGCCGCATGACTGAAATGACCAAGCCCGCCAATAAACCCATACGCACCCGCGTAGCCCCCTCGCCCACCGGCGACCCACATGTTGGCACCGCTTATATCGCGCTGATCAACTATTGCTTTGCCAAGAAGCATGGTGGGCAGTTCCTGCTGCGTATCGAGGACACCGATCAGGTGCGCTCGACGCGCGAATCCGAAGAAAAGATTCTCGATTCGCTGCGCTGGCTGGGCCTCAGCTGGGATGAAGGCCCCGATGTCGGCGGCCCGCACGGCCCCTATCGCCAGTCCGAGCGCAGCGCGATCTATACCGAGCATTGCAACCGGCTGTTGAACGATGGCCACGCCTTCAAATGCTATTGCACGCCCGAAGAGCTGGCGAGCATGCGCGCGCAGCAAATGGCGGCGAAGCAGCCGCCGAAATATGACGGCCGCTGTGCAAAATTGACCCAAGCCGAATGCGCTGAGCGCGACGCCAAAGGCCTGAGCCATGTCGTGCGCATGATGGTACCCAATGAGGGTGTGTGTGTGGTGCAGGATACGCTGCGTGGCCCGATCGAGTTCGAATATTCGGTCGTCGACATGCAGGTGCTGATGAAATCGGACGGCTTGCCGACCTACCACCTTGCCAATGTCGTCGACGATCACCTGATGGGGATCACGCATGTGATGCGCGGAGAGGAGTGGATTTCGTCGGCGCCCAAGCATCTGTTGCTGTATCAATATTTCGGCTGGGAACCGCCGGTGCTGACGCACCTGCCGTTGCTACGCAACGCCGACCGGTCCAAGCTGTCAAAGCGCAAGAACCCGACGAGCATCCTATACTATCAGCGCGCCGGATATCTGCCTGCGGCGATGCAGAATTTCCTCGGCCTGTTCATCAAGAGCGCGAGCGAAGAGGATGAAAAGACCTCGCTGCAGGAACTTATCGACGGTTTTGACGTCGCCAATATCTCGCTGGGCGGGCCAGTGTTCGACACCTCGAAATTGGACTGGCTCAACGGACGCTACATGCGTGAAGAGCTGACCACCGAACAATTCCTCGGCGAAGTGCGGAAATGGGCGCTCAATGACGCCTATCTGACGCCGATCGCAGAAATGGCGCAAAGCCGCATCGTGAAGTTGGGCGATCTGGGTGCGCTCGTGGCGCCCTTCTTCATGAACCGCATCGAAAGCCTGACGGCCGAAAAACTCCGCGACGGGGTGAAGATTGAAGCCGACCAGCAACGTGCGGCCTATACGCTTGCCCTGCAACAGTTTGACGCGATGATCGAATGGAACAAGGATGGCGTCGATGCCGCGCTGCGTAAGACAGCCGCTGCGCTTGAGATTAAGTTGAAGGATATGATCCGCGCCTTCTACCTCGCCGTACTGGGCGCTCCTCAAGGCGTTCCGCTGTTCGATGCGATCACCCATCTCGGTCGCGACATACTGCGCGAACGCCTGCGCCACGCGATGGAATTGCTCGGCCCTGCCAGCAAAAAGGAAACCGAGGCTTGGACGGCAGCATTGGCCAGGGCTGAAACATCCGAATGACGGACAATATCGCCCTCCACCAAAGCTGGAAGGCACCTTTGCTGCCCGAATTCGAAGCCGATTACATGGCGCAGCTGCGCGCCTTTC
>DASUDM010000229.1:0-3323 GCA_036275575.1 Sphingorhabdus sp.
CCGCGTAGATACCACGAGAAATTAAAAAAATTGCATGCGTTTACCAATTTTGTTTTAATCGATCCGGAAATGACCAAGGCGTCCCACCAGCATTCCAAAAATGAGCAGGGCAATTGCGGTTTCCGGATGTTCAACATGGACAATGTCGAATTTCCGATTCTTGTTTCCGTTCCACATGCAGGTCGCGATTATCCCGACACGGTGCACGAATATCTGCGTATCGCGCCACGCGACCTGATCCGTCTTGAAGACCGCTACGCCGACAGGCTGGTGCAACCGCTTATCGCACAGGGAATTCCAACTATTATTGCCACACGGGCACGGGCTTGGATCGATTTGAACCGGAGCGTGGATGAGCTTGATCCGGAAATGGTTTCGGGCCGGGGCGGTTCGCGCGCGGCAACGGCCAGCGCCAAGATGCGCGGTGGATTGGGCTTGATACCCCGCCGCTTGATTCAGTGCGGGGATATCTGGAAACGCCCCTTTTCTGCCGAAGACATCCAGGACCGCATCGACGCCCAGCATGATCCCTATCATCGCACGATTGCGACATATCTTGGCGAACTACGCGAAAAATTCGGGTCGGCATTGTTGATCGATGTTCATTCGATGCCACCACTTGCATCGATAGCCGGTGTTCAACCAAATATCGTTGTCGGAGACCGTTTCGGGCAAAGTGCCGGATCAATCTTCGCCGAAATCCTTATGGAAAGGTTGAAACAGGCCGGTGTCACGGCGGCGCTCAACCACCCCTATCCGGGTGACTATATTTTGCGACGGCACGGAAATGTACGAAACAACATCCATGCCATCCAAATAGAGGTTGATCGATCACTGTACCTCGACTCGGACCTGCTCGAACCGGCAAACCAACTCGGATCCACAGCCTCGCTTCTCTCAGGTTTGATCTGGTCGCTTATCGACGTCATCGGAGGAACTTCGCTGCCTATGGCCGCCGAATAGCGCGGAAATCGGCCATATCAACGCAAAGAAAAAACCACCCCGGATATATCCGGGGTGGCCAAGGTTCAGGGAGGTGGCGCTGACCTGCAGCGCCGTAGGACGGATAAGGGAGGGGAGATATCCGTCCTGATACAAAGATGGGGGTTTCGACCCGGCAAATCAATAGCGGAGTCTGTATCAACTGGTATCAGCAGGACGAAATGCCCTGCTGATACGAGCAAAGCTTTACGGCCACATCCGCTGGATAAACGGTATACGGTCTGCAAACTGATGCTTAAGCGCAGCTAAAATATGCAATAATATCAGTATGAAGAGTGGCTTTGTCAGTATCTCATGCGCCTCATGGCCAATCCCAGCCAAGTCCTTGCTCTTCTCGATCGGCATTGTCGCATCGAACAGGCCGAAAAAGTCAACTGGCGGCGCTTGCGGATGTGCCGAAGCCATCAGCCACCCGGAAAAGGGCACCGCAATAATCAGGAAGTAAAACAGGACATGCACAATCTTGCCCAGACTCGCCTGCCAGCCTGGAATCGCTTCGGGCAGGGCGGGTGGCTTGTGCGTGAAACGCCAGAACAGGCGGACCAGCGAAAACAGCAATATCGAAACCCCGATAGCCTTGTGCGGCGCCATAAAGGCGCCCTGCGCCTCGCGCGGCAAGTCTTCGGCCATGCTGGCCAGAACGAAATTGGCAATCACCAAGGCGGCGATCAACCAGTGAAGCGCGATTGCGCCCTTACTATATTTGGAAATCATGGCGGCCCTCCCCTCTTTTCGGGCCGCCATTCAATCGATCAAGTGGTCGGCAGCTCGACTGGCTGAGGCACCTTACCCTGTTGCATTTGCATTGCAAATACGTCGCGAACCAGGTTCAGCGAGAAGAGGTGGGCGTAGACCAAGGGCAGCAAGCCGCTCTGGCTCATCTTGCGCAGTTCATCTCCGCGCATGTCGCGCAGCTTCTCTTCATTCACCATCTGGAAACCACGGTAAATGAAAGGATTTTCGCTACCTTCCTGCTGGATGGCAACTTCGCCTTCCATTAGCAGTTCAAGCTTCTTGAGCTCTTCGACAAAAGCCTGGGTGCGCGCGCCGGCCTGTTCAAAATCTTCGCAGAATTTCAGGATGTCGCGGGTCATCTGCGTCGGCTCAGTGCCTTCAAACAACGGCAGACCTTCATCCTTGAAATCGCCCAGTGCTTCAGCTGTCGGGTCGAAACAGAGCGAAAGTTCATCGCTATCGGGGCGAAGGCGAGCCAGCATGAAGGGATAGCGGCGGATATAAGCCGGCAGATAGACCGGATTATTGAATTTGCCATTTTCATCCATGAAGACGTTCACGCCTTCGTTCATGCCCATCAAGGCCAACGGAACGGGATTTTCACCAGCCGAAAAGATGATCGGATAGTAACGCGATGCGGAAACAAATTCCTCGACGGTCAGCGGGATGGCGTGCTGACCCTGCATGAAATTGGCATTGTCGATCTGCCGGCTTTTGAAATTCGCATGCTCGTTGCTGTTGAGGGGAACGAGGTCCTTGTAAAACAGGGGCAGGCCTTGCGGCGCGGGCTGGGTAGCCATCATTTACTCCGTTGTCTGGATTCGAAAAATAGATTGCGGGCGGCTTTAGGCGGCGGCGGGCTTGCTGGCAAGAGGAACGAGTTTGCCGGGGTTCATGATTCCCGATGGGTCGAATGCCAGCTTGATTGCGCGCAAAGCATGAAGGCGCGCAGGATCGGAAAGACGTTCGAATTCAGCCAGTTTGGCTTGCCCAATCCCATGCTCTGCCGATATCGAACCACCATAAGCGGTTACACGATCATAGATATCGCCGCTGATCCGTGCGGCGAATCCCGCATACCATTGTTCGGCAACCGCACCTGGCGGAGCCTTTACATGGTAATGGATGTTGCCATCGCCCAGATGGCCAAATGCGATCACCTGCGTTCCTGGATATCGCGCCTCAACATCTGGCGATTCAACCTCGATAAAGCGCGCCATCGCGGAAACGGGAACGCTGATATCGTGCTGGAGCGCAGGGCCTTCTGCGCGCTCGGCTTCTGCAATTGAATCACGGATTTTCCAGAATGCTTCCGCTTGGGCTTCATTGGATGCGATAACCGCGTCCTTGGCCAGCCCTCTATCGAGCATATGCCCGAGGAAATTTTCAGCCATGTGCGCGGGTGAAGGTTGGTCGGCACTGTCACGGACCAGTTCGATCAACACATGCCAAGGACCATTCTGTTCGACGGGGCGCCTGGTACCCGGAATGTGCCTCAGCACATGGCGCAGCGCTGCTTCCGGTAAAATTTCAAACCCTTCAAGCCCGGCATCGAACGTGTTGGAAGCTGCAAGGAGCAGCTCATA
>DASUDM010000230.1:0-3138 GCA_036275575.1 Sphingorhabdus sp.
TAGTACTGGGCGACGACAATCGATGCGCTTTCGCAGCGCGGTGGCTCGGGCGGGCCATTTCGGAATCGAGCTTGATTTGCGGAAACTGGAAAAAAAGGACCGGGATCGGCTCGCGGCGGATATTGCCGACTATAAGGCGACGCGTGATTTGATCCATGCTGGCAGATGCTGGATGGGAGAAGGCGCCGATGGCGTTTCGTGGTGCGCTTTTGGAAATCCATCAGACCTGATGGTACAGGTTGTTCGTATTGCCCCGCCTGAACTGCGGTTCCCTCCTTCACTGCGCTTGCAAATGCTGGAACGAGGGGCGCGATATCGCGTCCAGATTGAAGGGCAGCCGGAAATGGTCGCGCATGGCGACTGGCTCAAAAAATCGGGTTTGCCACTTCCGAAAATGAACGCTGAAAATGTACACTGGATACGTGTTACTAAGATCTGATGTGCGGCTTTGCTACAGCGATGGCAATCCTGCGTTATCGAGATCTTCGACGATTATTCGTTTGGGCTCGGTAGAGGGTTGGAGGACCCAGAAGGCGATGGTTCCGACTGCTATCGCAACGCCATAAGGAATGCGCCGATCGGTGCGTTTCTTGCCATCAGGGCCACGAGTGAAACGCCGGGTCAGGATGAACAGAATCGCCAATACGCCGCCCGAAATGCCGACGCAGAACATGAGCCAATGCCCGACTTGCAACGGGAACCAGAGTGCAGCAGCCGCATAAAGCTTGGCGTCACCGCCGCCTATCCACTTGATGGCGAACAGGCCCATACCAACGGCCAGTGCAACGCCGAAATGGGCAATATTCCACCAGGAAAAGTTCGCACCTTCAGAGACCGCCAGATAGGTTGCATAAAGCACCAACAGCAAGGCAGGCATCATGTTGGGGATGCGAAATAGCCTCAGATCCGAATAAGCTGCGCCGAGCAGTACAAATGCTGCTGCCGCCAGAACGCCATATTCAATCATGCTTTGCATCTGCATTTTCCTGTTGCGTGTTGGTGTGTGTTTCTGTCGAACGCGCCCATAATTCGGGATCAAATCGTTCGCTGCGCAACAGTGCTTGAGTATAGTAAGCCCGTGCGACATCGTTTCGCTCGGCAGCTAGCGCACCATCGCCTGCCTTCTGCCAGATCAGCGCCTGCGCCTGCGAGTCTTGGACCTGCGGTAAAAGCGCATCCAGCCCGGAATTGGATTTCAGCAGCGCGAGGTTGGCGATTATGCCCACATTATCAGGGGCAAAATGCGCTGCTTGTTCGAGATCGATAATCGCAGCACCCGCTTCTCCCGAATAGGCATAGGCAAGTGCCCTGTTGTTGAGCAGGGCAGGGTGCGAAGGCGCAAAACTGAGCGCCTTGTCGAAAGCTTCGAGCGCCGCCGACATCTCATTCTTGTGAAGCAGTGCTAGGCCCATAAGGTTCCATCGGCCTGGATCGTCTGGACAGGCTTCCACCGATGTTGCGAGCATCGATATTGCGCGGTTCCAGTCACCGCCTTGAAATGCGAGCCAGCCCGTTACACCACCATAGCGGCAGGGGTCGGAAGTCGGATCAGGCATTGCAGCTATAGCTTTGGCTGCTGCAACCGCGTCTCCCGAAGCCATATGGAGTTCCGCGGACAAAATGGCATGGCGTTCCTGGAATTTGCCGGGATACTTCCCGTCAAGACCTTGCAGCATCGATGCAGCCTGTGTCAGCCTGCCAGCGGATATAGCGAGTTCGATCTGCACCAACTGGCTCTCGATCTCATCGTCGCCAAAGGCTTTATCGGTCGCGATGGCAACGGCAGGCGCCAACGCCAGCGCTAGCGCAAACCCAAAGTTACGGAGCTTGCCAAAGGTCACAACGCAGCCAATGATACCTTTTCAAGATCGTCACCGGCAAAAAAGGCATATGTGAATGCATCCGCCTCTTTCGCAGCCTTGGCACTGGCTTCAACTTCTTTGACTGCATTTTCTAACTTCGCCCGTGCAATTGCCTCTTGCAGGTTCGGTCCGGCAGCAACATGAGCAGTGCGGCCGGCTTGTTCGACCGCAATTGCGCTTGGCAGCCATGTCGCCAAACGAACGCCGAAGCTGTCAAAATCGCGCGATTGCGCAACAGCAACAGGCGTATCGGGTTTGGTAACCAAGCGTACCTCGCCAAGCGAAACACGCTCCAATCGGGCGCCGCTCCGCTGAACGGGGACAGATACCGACCGCGGTATGTCGAACGGCTGCCGGTCTAACGGATTGGCAGGAAGCGGATTACCTGGCTTTTTCGGCAAATGAGAGGGTTCGATCGACGCAGGCCGAATGGTCATAGCTGCTTTGGGTCGATATATCGCCTCCATCACGGTCGCATTCGCTTGAACCGGCGTGGAAGGTTGGATGGGCAATGTCGTGGGCTCAGCCACGATATCCGAAGTGGTGCCTTCAAGCGCAAGCGCGGCAAGAGAAGGAACTTCGACTGTAACCGGTTCCAGCAATGGCAATGGTTCGCTCGCAGGAAGCGCAGCGACGAATTCGGCGCGTTGCTGCAAAGCTCCTTGAGCGGTGATATCGGATTCTGCCGTTTCAGGCGATTTCACTCCAACGGCGACAGGTCGTTCGATAAGACCCGCTGCGAGTTGCGGCTGGCCGTTGCGATCGAACAGTCGCGCAAGATTGTTTCGGAAGCGCTGGTTTTCCGGCTCGAACGAAACTGCCAATTCAAAATAGCGTTGCGCCAAATCATTCCGACCGATGCGGTCATATGCGATTGCCAAGCCATTATAGGCCTCGCCGCTTTCGGGATTTTCGCGGAGCGCTGCACGAAATGCGGAAATTGCATTGGCATTCTGTCCGAGGTCCAATCTGGCGCGTCCTTCCGCCAAAGCATCATTATCGGCGCTGGCTTGCTGAACTGATTCCACTGATCGGATTTCAAGACGGGCTTGCGGCTGAAAGGCAGAGCAGCCACCCAGCATGGCAAATGCAGTCGCCGAGCAGATTATGCGGGTTTGACCTTTATTCATCACTCATCCTCCCGACAAAGCCGGCGCAACTTGCCGGATTACGCGGATAATAGCGGGCAGCATCAGTACCCCGATCATCACCGGCAACATGCAGGTAACCAATGGTATCGAGAGCAGAACCGGAAGGCGATGGGCCTTTTCCTCGG
>DASUDM010000231.1:0-4420 GCA_036275575.1 Sphingorhabdus sp.
CTGGTTTCGGATGGCGTGGAATATGCTGCTGCCGATGGCGACGTAACCGTACATGGCACGTCCAGCTACACCAAGGCTGACGGAACCACCGGTGATGTTGCCGACGCAAGCTTTGCGACCTCTGGCGGAAGCAAGGCGGCAGCCAACGAGAATGATCTGCGCGTACTGGCTTCTGCCAATAGCGGTATGGCAAGCTCAATGGTTGCCGCCGGTTTGGTCGCTGCTGTCGCTGCCGCGCCCGAAATCGAGAGCGAACTTCTTGGCAAGATCGGCGGGGGCGACTTTGCTGTCCGCGAAATCGCCGAGAACGCCGTTACCGACATGCGGTTTGAGGCCCGGGATAATGCGCCGCTATTCGATCGTATTGCCGGTTCGGATAGCTTCGATCGGCCGGATGCCGCAGAAGTCGCCAAGTTCAGCAGCTATGAGCAGGCTGAAGACCATAACTTTGGAGACTTCGGTGGCTTTGGAGGCCAGGATAGCGGTTCGCTTATTTCGGAATTGCTTGGCCAAACCGAAATCGAACATGCAGCTTACACCCAGCCCGATTTCGTGATCGGTGCCCATGTCGATGCTGCATCCGAAGCGCTGATTGCAATCCAGCAAGGCGATATGTTTACCAAGGCTGCGATTGAAGAAGTGGTTTCCGATGCGTTGGCTGGCGGATTTAGCGAAGGGCCGAATGTAGATGCGTTGCTCAACGCACTGGCGGGCCCTGCCGGTGGCCAGGAGCTTCTGGGCGAAACTTTGGCCCAGCAGTTCGGTGACCTTCCGGTGTTCGAAGCACTCAATTACGGGGCCGCAAACGACATGCTCGATCAGTTGACGAGCGCACATATGGAACTGTCCGCAGCTACCGGCCATCACGGCTGAGCTGCGGACGCAGATTTTACCGAGTCCAGACAGGGAGCAACACTATGAAAAACAAGCTTCTAGCCGCAGGAGGTATCGCGTTAACCATGTTTTCCGGCGGGACGGCCTATGCCCAGGCCAGCCCGCGTTCGCCGTTGAACGATCTCGGGGTTTCCGAGCTACGGTCGGAACTCACATCGCGTTACGATGCAGCGGTTACCATGACGCAGGACAGCAATGTTGTGCGTTCCACCGACAGCAAATTCCTTTGGGCATCGGAGACCAAGGTGTGGTGCGGTATCGCCATCGGCTACACCAAATCCTCGACCAAGGATGAGGAAAGCATCAACAAGTGCGACGCATTCTATGCGCGCATGAACGCAGCGCCGCCGCCGGCGCCCGCGCCCTATGTTCCGCCGCCGCCAGCGCCGCAACCGGCCTGCACGGCTTCGCGTGCGACCGAAGTTTTCTTCGATTGGAATGTCGACGTTCCGGCAGGTGAAGCCGAAACCACTCTACAGGCCATTGCGCAAAACCGCGCGCAATGCGGCTGGGGCCCGCTGACCATCACCGGCCACGCCGACAAGTCGGGTAGCGACGCTTACAATGCCAAGCTTTCGCAACGCCGGGCAGACAATATCGCCACCGCACTGGAACGCCTTGGTGTTCCCCGTGCCGATATGACCGTGGTCGCCAAGGGTGAAGGCCAGCCCAAGGTAGATACCGCTGACGGCGTTCGCGAACCGGCGAACCGCCGTGTTGAAATCCTCGCGCAAGACCGCGGCAACTGATTGGGAGTGTGATCATGAACAAGAGCATAAAAGCGAAGCTGATGCTTGCGACGCCCGCAGCCCTGCTGTTTGCAATTTCGGGTACGGCACATGCGCAGAGCGTTGACCTGAAAAGCGCGGTGGAACTGGCCGTCGAAAGCCATCCTGAAATCAACCAGGCCGCGATGAACAAGGAAGCGATCGAGTTCGAACGCGAACAGGCCCAAGGCCTTTTCCTGCCTCGTATCACGGTTGAAGGTTCGGTGGGCGTTCGTCGCCTCGAGAATCCGACACGCCGTGCGCTCGGAATTGCCGATAATGAGCTTTATCCGATGGAGGCCGGCATCCGCGGCGAGCAGATCCTGTTCGACTCGGGCAACCGTTCTAACGAGCTGAAGCGCCAGGCTGCGCGTACCGATGGGGCTGCCTATCGCGTGGACGAGCGGTCGCAATTCATCGCGTTGCAGGTATCGCGCCAATATCTCGACTATCTGCTGCAGCAGCGTATCGTTGCCGCATCGCAGGACAATGTGGCTTTTCACAACAATCTGGTGAATGACCTGCGCGAAGGCGTTACCAAGGGATCGATCAGCATTGCCGACCAGCAGCAAGCCGAAGAGCGCCTGCAGGCTGCAATGGCACGGCTGACCGAAGCCGAGCAGGATATGATCAATACCGGTATCGCATTCCGCACCCTGACCGGCGTGGATATCGATGCCACCGCGACGCTGCCGCCATCGCTGCGTGCAAACCTGCCGGCTTCGCTTCCCGAAGCTATCGAAAAGGTCCGCTTGCAGAGCCCGCGTGTTCGCGAAGCGCAAGCTGATCTTGATGCGGCGCACGCCGTTATCGGAAAGGCAAAAGCTGATCTAGGTCCGACAATCTCGCTCGAGGGCAATGCCCGCATCGGCGACGATATTGACGGATTCCGGGGAGAAACCAATGATTTGCAAGCCCGGGTGGTCGCACGCTGGCTTATCTTTGACGGCGGCATAAACCGCGCAAAGGTGCAGGAAATGGTTCGCCGGGCAAGCGAAGTTCGCTTCCGCTTGCATCAGTTGACCCGTGAAGCTGAAGAGGATGTCCGCGTTTCGTGGAACGCCTGGACCAGCCAGGGCAAACTGGCCGGCGAACTTGACCGTCAAGCCAAGGTTTCCGACGATCTGCTGCTTTCCTATCGCGAGCAGTTCAATGTAGGCCGTCGCTCGCTACTGGACGTTCTGGATGCCCAGAACACGCGGTACAATGTTCAGGTGCGTGCGGAAACAGCGCGCTTCGCCGAGACTTTCGCCGAATACAAGATCCTCGCGGCAGCCAATGAGCTGATGCAGGCTTTGGGTGTCGGTGCCCGTCCGGATGCAGAAGCCAATGCCCGCGAACGTTTCAAGGTGGGGCCGACTCCGCCGGCAGAAACTGATCGTCGCCGTTATTCAAACTGACGTCATGACGGATTGCCGGGGGACAAAACTCCCTCGGCAATCCGAAAAACAAGGTAAACGAGCTTTCGGCAATTTTTAATTTTAGCAATGTATATCAGTAGTTTACATTGTAAAAATCGATAAAGTTGGTTAACCCGTTTTTGACTCATCGAAGGTGCGGTTAGTGGACACTGCCTCGACAGGGCTTTTGTCCCGAATCGCTGATGCTGAATGTACGGGGGTTATATTTTGACGCTGCAAGAGTGGCATAACACTCCACCATTGGGTGATGAGTTGCTGGCATGCATAAGCGTGCTGGCGGCGCAGAATGAGCGCCCCTCGTCTCCCGCATCGATCAAAGCCGGTCTCGCGCTCGACGAGGCAGGCCTTTTGCCGTTTCACCAGACCGAATATGCGCTCGACCAGATCGGTCTGCGCGGAGAAGCAACAACTCGCCGCCTTCGCGGCTGGCAGCAGCGCGACCTTCCGGCGATCCTGTTTGCCGGCCAAGGCCGGGCGTTGATCCTGCACGATGTCAACGGCAATGATTATGAAATCCAGCTGCCCGGCAGCTCCGACCGTGTCTGGGTTGACCGCGAAGCGCTTGAAAGCGTCTATGGCGGTCAGGCAGTCATCGTCGATCCCGATCCAAGCCGCGATCGTGAAGGGGAGCGTCCCTGGGAAAAGGTGCGTCGGAACCACTGGTTCTGGTACGAAGTATGGAAGATCCGCAAATCTTTCCTTTACGTGATGCTTGCAGCGCTGGTCATCAACCTGCTGGCCTTCGCATTGCCGTTGTTCACGATGAACGTATACGACCGGATCATCCCCAACAAATCCGTCACCAGCCTTTGGGTTTTGGCCTTTGGCGTACTGATAGCGATTTCGGTAGAATTTGGCCTGCGCTTGGCGCGAACGCGTCTCGTCGACGAGCTAGGCCGGGCGCTTGATGCACGCCTTTCGCAGCGTCTGTTTGAGAAAATCCTCAACCTGCCGATGGCAGAACGCAAAGGCAGCACCGGCGCACTCGCACGCCGCGTGACCGATTACGAAGTGGTGCGCGATTTCTTTGCCTCGACCACTGTTGTCCTGATCGTCGACATCCTGTTCCTTGTGCTTTTTGTCGCCCTTATCGCAATCCTGGCTGGCTGGCTGGCGATGATTCCGCTGGTTGCGATCATCGTGATGGCGGCGGCAGGTTTCACGTTACAAAAGTCGATGGGCCAAGCCGCACTGGATGCGCAAGCAGACGCCAGCCTGCAGCAAACGGCCTTGATTGAATCAATCAGCGGTATCGAAACCCTCAAGGCGTGCCGTGCGGAAGGCCGCATGCTGGGCCGTTGGCAACGCTATTCCACTGCGAGTGCGCAAACCCAGGAA
>DASUDM010000232.1:0-5792 GCA_036275575.1 Sphingorhabdus sp.
TTGCGAACGCGATGCACTGACACCCGATGAATTTCCGCAAATCGCATCCGCCGTTGGTCGCCGGGCCGATACCGTGATGAACCATAATGAAGGCGTCGGCGTTGCACTTTATGAGCAGGACGGGAATATGCGTCCGCTCGAAGAAATTGAAGCGGACGTGATCCGTCTGGCCATCGGCCATTATCGTGGACGGATGACCGAAGTGGCGCGTCGCTTGGGCATTGGCCGGTCAACGCTTTACCGCAAACTTGCCGACCTCGGCATCGAAAGCAGCGCGGCCTAGTTTTTCCCGAATATCAGTGTCGTAATCCACCATCCCGCCAATGATGCTGAGCCAGTCAGCACCGTGCCCCAAATGATATCCAGAACCGTCACCTTGGTGCTCCACACCTTGAGCGTTGCGTAATTCGTGAGATCATAGGTCATGTAGCAGAAAAAACCGAGCAGCGCGCCCCATAGCAGGGCCGTTTGCCATTTGCCGCTGTTCAATGCGGGGCCGACGGCAAAAATCATCATGCCCAGAATGTACAGCAGGTAAAAGGCAACCGCCGGCCCGAGCCGGAATCCGCCTTCATACATCAAGCTGCCGATTTCGGGTTTGTACAGCCGCTCATACATCGTCCGCAGCCAGACGCTGTCGATCAGGGCAAAGGAAATGCCGGTTGCGATATAAGCGACGACATATTTGGAAATCATGCTGCGCTCCCATATTTACCAGAAGCGCAGCATGATGCCTTGAACGTCAGGCCGCAATGCAGCCAATTGCCCGTGTCGATCAGTCGCCGCCGCCCAGCGGCACGCGAACGCCCAGTGACAGGATCGATTGCCTGCTTTTCGCATTCAAGTCGGCAGGCAGCAGGTCGAGACGCATCTTGGTCGTCCCGGCGTCGCGATAGTTATACTGACCAAAAAGCTCAAAACCGGAGCTGATCTTGATAGTCGCGCCGGCCATTAACTGCCATGCGAGATTGGTGTCGCTTCCTTGCCCGACATCGACGTTCGAAGGACGGTAATCGAATTTGGTCCGCTGCAGGCCGATGCCTGCGCCGATATAGGGCTGGAAGCTGCCTTCGGTTACAAGGTCATAATAGGCGTTGGCAAAGAGCCCATAATTGCTCTGCTTTCCGATACCGGAATCGACAACTGCGCCCACGGTTGCGCCGAGCGTCGGCCCACGCGTCAACACCGAAGCATCAACCGCATCTATTATCGTACCGCCCGCCGCGACATCGCTGTGTGTTTTCACGCCAGCGCGGCTGTAATTGAATTCGCCTTCGATGCGGATACCGCTATCGAAACGATGCCCGAGGACGGCCGAGATATTGTAGCCGTTATCGAATTCGGTGGTCCACCCCAGTTCTGTGCCCTGCGGGATAGCAGGATAGATCGGTGCAACGGTGGTTGCCGGCACGGTAGCGGTGAACTCACCCTTGTTCTTGGAATCGTTCGGTAGCGTCAGTCCGCCCGAAACACCGATATAGGTCTGCGCATTGGCTGTGGCGGGCAAAACAACAACAGCGGCAGCCATGCCGAGCAAATAGGTCGAGATTTTCATACAACATCCTTTGGTTCCGTTGTCGACCGCGCAGACGGATGCCCCCCTATCTGCCCCTTCCCATCAAGCAACAGGGTCCGCGCGGCGGCTGTCTTTTGACAGCAACGGAGAAGTGCAATTGCTATGGCTTCGCAACAATACAGGCATTTCTGCTAAGGATTTTTATCGTGATGCGGCAGCTTTGCCGTTAAAATGTAATCGTCAACGCGGCATCGCGCAGCCCACGCCAGACGTGGATCGCTTGCACCGTCTCCGCCACATCGTGAACGCGCACAATATGCGCACCTTGCTCAACCGCTTTCATGGCAAGGAAAATCGATCCGCCAAGCCTTGCATCGGCAGGCGCCTCATTCGACAGCGCGCCAATCATCCGCTTACGGCTCGCCCCGAACAGGATCGGGCAACCTATACCGTGGAAAAGCGAGAGATTGTTGACGAGTGTCAGATTATCCGAAAGCGATTTGCCAAAGCCCAACCCCGGATCAATCAATAGCCGATCTTGAGCGATTCCTGCGGACACAAGCGCCTCGACACGCTCCTCCAACCAGTCATACACATCGAACAGCACGTCGTGATAGCCATCGCTTTTGTGCGGATCGCTCGATTGGCTGGGCGTGTGCATCAAGACGATCGGGCAATTGCTCGCTTTGGCAACGGCAAGCGCTCGATCATCGTAAAGCAATGCCGAGATGTCGTTGATCATCGAAGCGCCTGATTGCAGGGCTGCTTCCATTACGGCGGCCTTGCGCGTGTCGATCGATATCGCATGGCCTGCATTCGCCAAACGCTCGATTACCGGCTGGACGCGCTTGATTTCATCACCCTCCCATACAAGCGGGGCACCAGGGCGCGTGGATTCGCCGCCGACATCGATGATCGCAGCACCTGCAGCGGCCATTTCACCCCCGGCAAGTGCCTGTGCATCCAGATCGACATGCTTGCCGCCGTCGGAAAAGCTGTCGGGTGTGCAATTGAGGATGCCCATTACCCTTGGTTGGTCGAACAAAATGGTCCGCCCACCCATTTTCAGTGCAGGCCGGGAAGCGGTGATGTTAGCGAATTGCTGCCGCGCTTTTCCGGCAAGGTCGGAAGCCAAGCCTTCGAGATGGGCATCCAGCTGCTGCAAGGGCACCAATGCCTTGGACGCGCGCTTTCCGCCTTCGGTCTGGATCACCTCCAGCGCCGAAAAATAGTTCATCGTTCCGGCAAGCCTTGCAGCTTGCCCGTCAAATCCAATTGGAGTTTCAATAAAGGCGCACGGCCTGAGGTAAATTTGTCTCACGGCTCGGTGGCAAGCAGATAGGTCTGCCGCAAATCGTCAATCACTTTCATCTGGCCGTCATGCGTCTGGTAATACCAGAACATCCAGCCATTGCAGCTGGGCGCATCCTGGACCATGGCGCCGATTTTGTGGATCGAACCATATTTGTCGTTCCATTTGAGCGAACCGTCGGCGCGTACGATGGCCCCAAACCGCCGTTTTTTATCGGTAATTTGTGCCCCGGCGCGGATATAGCCGTTTTCGACCAACTGGCCGAACGACACACGCGGCTGCGATTTCGGAGACTGCATGGTTTCGAGCGCGGATTCATCGAGTGGCAGCGCCATTTCGATGCGCTCTTCGGCGACCTTGCAATAGGTGTCTTCGCGTTCGCAACCAATCCAGTGGCGCTGCAAACGCTTAGCAACCGCTCCTGTTGTGCCGGTGCCGAAAAAGGGATCAAGCACGACGTCACCGGGATTGGTGCAGGCGAGAAGGATGCGATACAGCAGCGCCTCCGGCTTTTGTGTCGGGTGCGCCTTGCTGCCGTTGAGTTTCAATCGCTCCTTGCCACCACAAATCGGAATGACCCAATCCGAACGCATCTGCAGTTCGTCATTCAATGTCTTCATGGAACGATAGTGGAAGGTGTAGCGCGCTTTCTCGCTCTTGGCTGCCCAGATCAGGGTTTCATGCGCGTTGGTGAAGCGCGTGCCCTTGAAATTGGGCATCGGGTTCGACTTGCGCCAGATGATGTCATTGAGGATCCAGAAACCTTCATCCTGCAGCGCGGCGCCAACGCGGAAAATGTTATGGTAGCTGCCTATCACCCACAATGTGCCATCGGGCTTCAGGATGCGCCGTGCCTCGGTGAGCCATTCGCGGGTAAATTTGTCATAGGCGGCGAAATTATCGAATTTGTCCCAATCATCATCGACAGCATCTACCTGGCTGCCATCGGGGCGCTGCAAATCCCCGCCTAGCTGCAGATTGTAGGGCGGATCGGCAAAAACCATATCGACGCAGGCATCGGGCAAGGAACGCATCGCTTCGATACAATCCATCTTCAGGATGCGGTCGAGCGGCAGGCTCGACTTGTCGATTTTCGCGACCTTAGTTGCGGCTTTCGGTTTGACCGCAATTTTTTCCATAACACCCATCAGCAAGGCTCCCCGCCTGAACAGCGCAAATCAGACGGCTGCGATGAGTCTTCCGGACTCGCAGGTCAAGCAGTTTCAATCCTTGCGACTCGTTGGAATCCCTAGCGGAATCGCAAATCTGGGCGGAACGAAAGGAGTCCGGCACAAGATATGGAGTCTGGCGATTCCAGCAGGACTCAACCCCTAGTGGTGTTGCTCCAAAGACTCACCCTGAAAGATTTTACATTGAGTTACAGAAGTTCAAGCTGCGCTACAGGTGCAAAACTCTTCCTGTGCAGCGGCGTCGGGCCCAATCGTCGCAATGCTTCGAGGTGCCCCGCCGAGCCATAACCCTTGTTCGATGCCCAGCCATAGCCGGGGTGCATTGCATCATAGCTTAGCATCAAACGGTCACGATGTTCCTTGGCGATAATGCTTGCAGCCGAGATGCAGGGATGGATCGCATCGCCGCCAATCACAGCCTGAGCTGGATAGCGCCATTCGGGCAGACGATTACCATCGACGAGGACTTGCGCTGGCTCGATTGCCAAAGCCTCCACCGCGCGGGTCATCGCCAGCATCGTCGCTTGCAGTATGTTGATCCTATCGATTTCCTCGACATCGGCCACACCGATGGCCCAGCGGCAGCTTGCTTTGATCTCCGCCTCCAGTTGCTCTCGCCTGCGCGCGGACAGTTTCTTGCTGTCGTCCAGCCCCTCGATACCACCTTCACACAGAATAACTGCCGCAGCCACAACCGGCCCAGCTAAAGGCCCCCTGCCTGCTTCATCAACGCCGACGATCATATCCGCCAAGCAGGATAGCGTCGGTTTTCACCAGCATAATACAGGCAAACTATATTTCCTGAAGGATCCAGCAATCGCGCCTCGCGCCAACCCCAACTTTCATCCTGCGGCATCTGTTCGAAAGCGAAACCTTCGCTGATCAGTTCACTCACCCACGCATCCAGCCGCTTGCTTTCGAAATAAACAACGGTCGATGTAACGATGTCCTCGCTGGCATGGATCGAGAACGTCGCACCATTGGGCGCTTCAAAACGGGCATATCCATTGGAAGGGCTATCGACGATTTGTTGCAGACCGAGCGCCTTGTAGAAATCGACCGAGGCGGAATAGTTGGTGCAACCCACAGTCACCTGATTGAGCGATGGCCCCTCAACCATCGCGTCTTCGCGGACATATTGGTGCCCCATCGGCCCATGCCCCTGCCCCAATCCCGGGGCATCGTGCAATGCGAGGCGCACGAACAGCCGCGCACGCTCAATCGATTGCTCAAGCGAAAATCCCTGGCCGAGGCCAGTCGCAATCGCCGTTGCCAGCGTACAACCCGTACCATGCGTGTTGCGGGTCTCAATCCGCCGATCGGTCCATTCCATGCTTTGACCAACGGCAAGATCAAGCCGGTCGACGATGAAATCGCCCTCGGCGTGGCCGCCTTTGATCAGCAACGGAATATGACGTTCGAGCAGTGCAGAACGGCCGCCCAAAGCCTCCAACTCTGGCAGGTTAGGCGTGGTCAATGTCGCAAGCCGCATCAAACGCTGGAATGCCGATATCGTATCGTCATCCGCCAGAATCGCGCCGCTGGTTGCGACCATGACCGGATCGAAAACGATCGGGCAAGACAATTCGGACAGGCTATCTGCCACAGCATGCGCGGTTTCCGCACCGCCGATCATCCCGATTTTGACCGCATCGACGCCGATATCGCTTACAACAGCGGCAATCTGATCGATTACCATCTGCGTCGGCACCATATGCACGGCATCGACGCCAAGCGTATTCTGCGCGGTGATTGCGGTGATCGCCGTCATCGC
>DASUDM010000233.1:0-2844 GCA_036275575.1 Sphingorhabdus sp.
GGGAATCGAACCCCCGTCGTCAGCTTGGGAAGCTGCTGCTCTACCATTGAGCTACACCCGCGTGATTCGCCTGCCTTGATACGCATCGCAAGACGGAAGTGCCAGCCCGCTATGCCAGATCTTCCGGCCGGTTGATGTTCCTGAGGTTGGCATCGAGTATAATACGCCGCGCACCAATATGATCGGCAAAGGCATAAACCGAGCCGTTTTGGGAATCTTCGAGCCAGGATAGCAGCGGCTGTCGCATCGCTACCGGCCACATCCCGATGATCGGCAGGTCGGCGACGACGGCCGGACCAACACCCATTTGCCTGACGATGTTTGCTGGCAGGCCGATTATGTCGCATCCGCTGCTCAAGACGACGTCATGATCGTGACGCCATGCATGATCAAGCGCACCGGCCAAACCCCCAAGCGGGCCCAGCCCGGGCTTTGGCAAATCGGGCACTGTTTCCAATCCGGGCCAATCGCGACCTGCAACGACGAGGTGATTGACTTGCGGCCGAAGCGCGTCGGCTACTTGATCGAGCAATTTGCGGCCGTCGATACGTGCTTCTGCTTTGTCGGATCCAAAACGGCGCGATTGACCACCCGCCAGGATCGCTCCGAGCACCCTCATTTCAGCCGTTCGGCATGCCAGGCGAGATGATCTGCCATGAATGTCGATATGAAGTAATAGCTGTGATCATAGCCGGGCTGCATCCGGATGGTCGCCTTTTGCGCTGCCTTCGCGCAGGCCTCTTCCAACAAGTGGGTTCTCAGCTGTTCTTTGAAGAAATTGTCCGCCATGCCCTGATCGACAAGCAAGTCCGGCAGCCGCGCCCCGCTTTCGATCAATGCACAGGCATCATATTCCGCCCATGCTGCACGATCCTGCCCCAAATAGCCACCCAATGCCTTGTGCCCCCACGGCACTTGCGAGGGCGCAACGATCGGAGCAAAGGCGGACGTCGAGTTATAGCGTCCGGGATTACGGAGCGAGATGGTCAGCGCCCCATGGCCGCCCATCGAGTGCCCCATGATACCCTGCCGCGCCATATCGACCGGGAAATGGGCTGCAATAAGCTCGGGCAATTCGCGTTCTATATAACTGCGCATCCGGTAATGCGGCGCAAAGGGCAGCTCGGTTGCATCGACATAAAAGCCTGCGCCAAGTCCGAAGTCATAGGCACCCTGTGTATCATCGGCCACACCATCACCCCGGGGCGAGGTATCGGGTGCGACAAAAATCAGGCCGAGCTCCGCGCAGGCTCGCCGATACTCGCCTTTTTCCGTCACGTTGGCGTGGGTGCACGTAAGCCCGGAGAGGTACCAGATTACCGGTAGTTTTTCGCCGGGGGCGTGATCGGGCACATACACCGAAAAGGTCATGTTTGTGCCGGTTTCGGCGGATTCGTGGGCGTAAACCCCTTGGGTCCCGCCAAAACTGCGATTGGTCGATAATGTTTCGATTGTCATGCCGATGCCAAAGCCTGTTGCCAGGCTTTGGTCAAGTTAGTTGGTCGATGCAATGCGCTGCGAAGGCTTCAAGACAATCTGCCCCAGATCGACGGTCGGGCTTGCGCGGTTGAGTTGGGCTGCAACGCTGATTTCAGGCTGAACCCCCACAATGTTCGCCGCAACAGCGCTGACGCGCAGACGGTACTGGCCATAGGGAACGCTTTCAAACAGGAAGAAGCCGTCATATTCGGCGCGCGTGGTTTTCACGACCCGACCAGTCTTGTCGAGCAGCTCAAGATCAACGCCGTTCATCGGTTTTCCGCCTTCCTTGATCAGGTAACCGCTAATTTCACCTGCAGACACCAGCGGCAGTTCAACCACAATCGGAACGCCGGGACGTGGCGTGACGACCATTCCGCTATTGGCAGGCTGTACGAACGGATCAGGCAAGCTGCCGGCATCGATACCGATCAAGATCGGGACATAGGGTTCCAGCCCACCGATTACGGTTTGCCCGTTTTCGTCGGTTGGCCGACCGCGCCCGCTCATACCTGCAGTAATTTCTACTGATTTTTCAAAAGGTTCGTTAGACTGTCTGATGCCATCGGCGTTGAGGTCCTGATATACGAGCACTGCGGCCTGACCGCTCGAGGCCAGTTTATCCGACGAGATGTGAAAGCCCTTACCATGCGGATTGGGACCCATGCTGAAGGCAAGACTCAGCTGTGCGGCAACCGCGCCATCGGTTGCACCCGTCACCTGCCCGGTCAGCGCAAACTTCTCAAACTGGCGTGTATAGCCAAAGCTGGCACGACCGCGCTTGTTGAACGCATCATAGCCCAGTTCGGCCCGCCAGTTCGCCTTCTCGTCTGCACGCCATTCACCCGTGATCCGCGACTCCTTGAAGCCGGTATCGCCCATCAGGCCAAAGCGGGCCTCGCCGCGCAGGCGCAAACCGCCGACACGACCGCTGAGGCGCAGCAAGGCATCGAATTTTTGCGGTGGGTCGCTGCCAAAGGCGAACTTCATCTGTTCCCAGATGAAATCGGTAGATGCATTTATATTATTGATATTAAATGATAATCTGGCTTTCGCTTCGAGCGACCTGTTGCCATTTACCCACTCGCGATAAGTGGCACTGACGCCATAAGGTATCGCTTTACTGCCAATTTTAAAGCTGTGGTCGAGCGAGAGCATATGTTCGGCGCGCAGGCCTGGGAGATATTGCTCGCTGCGAAATCCACCAAACAACCACAATGATTGCGCGCCAATCATGGCTTGTCCGAATTGGCCGAGCATCTGCCCGCGAATGGCATATCCGCCATCAATGCTGGCAGCCCCTGCCACCTCAATCAGGCTGGGTCCTACCGCACGGCGAATCATCGCCTCGGCAAAACTGTCTCT
>DASUDM010000234.1:0-2864 GCA_036275575.1 Sphingorhabdus sp.
TCGAAATGCACGCCAAACAGCGACATGTGGATGGTATCACCCTTTTTGATCGCCTTGTCGGCAACCTGCATATCCTCATGCGCGCTGCGCAGCACCTGCGACACGGGCGGTTCGACGCGCAATATCTCGTCCATCGCATTGTCGTGCAGGTCGGGCCGCGCGCGGAATTTGGCGAGCTGGTCGGGATGCTTGAGCAATTGCACCACGCCAGCACCCAGCATGTCGGTGGTGGTCGAATTGCCCGCAATCAGCAAAAGGCGGATCAGCAGCACGATATCCTGAGTCGTCAGGCTGTCGCCCTCTTCCTCCGCCTGTGCGAGGCGGGTGATCAGATCATCGCTTGGCTTGGAGCGCCGGATATCGACCTCACGCGCCAGATAATCGGCAAGCACAGTAGTCGATTCCTCGTACAGCGCGGTCTGCTCCGGCGTACGGAACGGATTGAGCGCCTGCATGCACCCCAATGACCAGCGGCGGAAATCCTTCCGGTCGGCGGGATTGATACCGAGCAGTTCGGCCATCACCGTCGTCGGCAACGGCGAACCAAACAGTTGGACAAAATCAAACTCGCCCTCGGCCGCCTCGATATCGTCGGCAAGGCCCTTCGCGATATCCTCGATGCGCGGCAGCAGTGCATCGACCGAGCGTTTGTTGAACGCCTTCAGCACCAGCGTCCGCTGTCGTTTATGCTCGGGATCATCGAGCATCAGGATCGACAGTTCCTTGCTGTTATTGCCGTACAGTGTTTTGGAAAAACTGCCTTCGTTGGCCTTGCGCGGATCGGCGTTAAGATCGCGGTTCTTGATCAGTTCTGAAACCTCGCGCCCGCGGGTCAGGAAATAGCGGCCAAGCTGCTGGTCATGGTGGACCGGATCGGCGGCCCGCAACCGATCGAGCGGCACCCAGGGCGTTTCCCGATAGGTCGGATCCAGCGCGGAAAGCTGGTATCCCGTCGGCAACGGCTGGTCTTCATCGGACATCTATTTGCTACCCCAATTAGTGTGAATCCACCCGCTCGGACGATAGCCAGCGAGCAAACCATTACAAGCCCGCATAAGATTTTTTCGATTTGCCCGTTTTGCGCTGCATCAATGGCTGCACGCAACTTTTGTGGTTAGCCTGCAAAATGATCCTGCATCTCGCCGCCTCCACCGTTTTGGTTGTTATCACGGTGTTATTCCACGGCACCGGCCTCGCCTTGTTCGCTCGGATATTACGGCAGGAGTTGCGTGAAGAGCGTTTGCACCACATTCCATCCTTTTCATTCCGATCGATGATTTTCTCGCTCGGGCTGGTGCTTGGGTTGTTCATCCTCCACGGCGTCGAAATCTGGTTCTACGCTTTCTTCTACTTGCTGGTCGGCGCAATTGGCGATCTGGAAACGGCGGTCTATTTTTCGACAATCAGCTATGCCGGAATAGGATATGATGACCGCTATATCCTTGCGTCGTGGCGGCTGGTTGCCGCCATCGAGGGTATAAACGGCTTGCTGTTGCTTGGGTGGTCCACCGCATTCTTTGTCACCATGGTGGCGCGTTTCAGCCGTTGATCAACGGCCAGCGATTTCGCGGGTCAAAGCAGCCATGGCACGATACAGCGCGATCATTTCCGCAAAGTCGAAAGTTTGCTTGACTGGCTGGCCATTTGCAAGCGCCATTTCAATCTCTACCGGCACCGGCCCTTTTTGTTGCAAGAGCGCATCGGTGAATGTCTTCCCTTCCAGGATTGCCGTCCATGCGGCAATGTCTTCAGCATCGGAGAGCGACTGGTTGACCCAGCCGACCGACAGGGGCGCATTTTCACCGGCACGAAAGAGCAATGGGCCCACAGGCATCCCGCGCTGCTCGGGCCAATCATACGCACTCACCGAAAGGCCCAACAAATATTCTTCATTCTGGTTTTGCAGCACCAGCATGCTGGCACCCTTCGGCCCGAACCCGGTGGTGCACTGGATGACAGCGGCCGCGCCGCTGCGATAGCAACGCAATTCGCCTTTTCGGGTGGGGTAAGTCGCTGCCGGGGTCGCGCCTTCAAGCGAAAATATGATTGTGTCGCCTTGGTAAAGCGCGCGGACCTTCTCGCCTTCCAGCAAAAAATCCTCAACAAGCGCTATGCCGATTACCTTGCCAAAGCCGTCGAGCGTCTTGGCGCAGCGCAGCCGTCCGCGAAATTGCGGCGTGGTCACGGTAGAGGGCATCAGCTCCTCACGAACATAACCAAGCTCTGCCGCGCGCTTTGCCATATCCGCGGGCAAGGCATCGGTCACGCTGCACGTCGGCACAGTGCCGCGGTCGGCCACTTCCAGCTCGGGATTGGCGAAGGCGGCCCGCCCCGAAAGCAGCACGAACGCGAACAGCAGGGGGCGGAGCGATGGCGGAAACCTCATCCGCCAGCCGTTAGCCGCCATGGCTGCCGGCAGCAAGCAGGATGCTTGTTTTCGCCCTCCGCATTGCGCATAGCGTGGTGGATGGTCACGCTTCGTCGCATCAGTTTCGGTTTCGCTGCCCTCCTCGCCGCCAGTGAGGTGGCGCGCTGGATCGGCGACATTCGCCTAATCCCGCTGGTGTTCGACGAATTGATCGTTGCTGCCGCACTGGCAGCCGCCGCATGGGTTGCACCGCGATACGGCACCGCCCCACTTGCCGCGGCCGGGGGAATGTTCAGCGGTCTGATGCTCAGCCTTCTGGTACCGACACTCGACCACCTACTTTTCGGCCCGCCAAAGGTCGGGGCATTGTTCTATAGCATCGTGCTGGCGCTCGCCTTTGTCGGCGGGCTGTGGGCGAGCAGCGTCGCCATGCGCCTCGTTTATTCTAAACCGCGGTAGTGTCTCAGTTTGATTTTTGGGCCAGCCAAAGCAGCCT
>DASUDM010000235.1:0-3676 GCA_036275575.1 Sphingorhabdus sp.
GGTGAATTCGGCTATCCGGTGCCGATGGTCGAAATGCGCGCAGCCGATGCAGCCGGTAAGGCAACACCCATCGCACCGGGGCAAGTTCGCATCGGCGCAACGATGAATTTCACGTTCGAAATGGTCAAATAAACAGGCTGCAGGACGGTATCATGCTTACCAAATCCTTGACGCGCCGTTCAGTCTCGGTTCAATGCAGCGCATCTAATCGGGTTCGCATGAAAAAAGCCGTCCTGCTCCTTCTCGCTGCCGCGCTGGGCTCTGCCAGCGTTTCTGCGCCTGTCCATGCCCGCAAAGGGGATGATCAGGGCAAAGCGCGTGAACAGATGAATTCGGGCAAGGTGCTTTCACTCCGCGAGATTGAGGGGCGCGTGGTGCCCCGCATGCGCGGTATGGAATATCTGGGCCCCGAATATGATGGCAATGCGCAGGTTTACAGGCTCAAATTCATCGACGACGGTCGTGTGATTTTTGTCGATGTCGATGCCCGTTCGGGCAGCGTGCTTCGCCAGCGTTGACCGCCAAGCGATTGAGTTACCGGCTTTGCTTTGCGACCGCCGTTCAATCTGTTATCTCCGCTAAATTCACAATAACCATAAGGAGCGAGGAAGCCATATGCGCATCCTGATCGTGGAAGACGAACCGACATTGGGCCAGCAGCTGAAAACGACGCTAGAAAGCGCGGGCTATGCTGTCGATCTGTCGACCGATGGCGAAGACGGCCATTTCATGGGCTCCACCGAAAATTATGATGCTGTCATCCTCGACCTGGGCTTGCCCGAGATTGACGGTCTGACGGTGCTCGATCGCTGGCGGCGCGAAGGGCGCAAATTCCCTGTGCTGGTTCTCACGGCACGCGATAGCTGGTCAGACAAGGTTGCAGGCCTTGATGCCGGAGCGGATGATTATCTCGCCAAGCCCTTCCAGACCGAAGAACTGATTGCCCGGTTGCGCGCGTTGATCCGCCGCGCTTCGGGCAATGCTTCATCCGAACTTACTGCTGGCGATGTACGGCTGGATACGCGGTCCGGCCGGGTGACGCTCAACGGCGAACCGGTCAAGCTGACCGCACAGGAATATAAGCTGCTGTCTTACCTGATGCACCACAAGGGCAAGGTCGTCAGCCGCACCGAATTGATCGAGCACATCTACGACCAGGATTTCGACCGCGATTCGAACACCATCGAGGTGTTCGTTACCCGTATCCGCAAAAAATTGGGTCAGGATGTGATCTCGACCATCCGTGGCCTTGGCTATAGCCTGGAAGAACCGCGCGGCTGAAACTATGGCGGATGATGCGGGCCAGGTTGCTCCGGTAACGACAGCAGAAAAGCCCGCACGCGGCACCGGCTCGTTGAGCCGGCGCATGATCATCATCGCCGCAGGCTGGATTACTCTGCTTTTGATTGCAGGCGGGCTGGCGCTTGATCGCGTACTCGTCAACGCGGTGTCGGACAATTTCGACGACCAGATGGAATATGTCCTGACGGCGATGATCGCTTCGTCCGAAATCGGGCCTGATGGCGAGGTGCGCCTCAACCGGCCTTTAGGCGACCAGCGTTTCCTTGAGCCCAATAGCGGTCTTTATTGGCAGATCAGCGGGCGGAACAAGATGCCGTTCCCCTCGCGCTCGCTATGGGATCGAACATTGCGGGTCGATTTCAGCCACACCGATTCCGAACCGCATTTCCGCAACAGCAGTGAATTTGCCGGTGAGCCGCTTCGCATTGTCGAGCGCGCGATTGTTCTTCCCGACAGCCAAACGCGATGGATTTTTATGGTCGCGCAGAGCCGCGAAAGCCTCGACGCGCAGATAACCGAGTTGCGCACCGTGTTGGCGACGGCTTTCGCCGTACTTGCCTTTGGCCTCATCATCATGGCCGCGCTCCAGACTTTTTACGGGCTCTGGCCGCTGCGCGACGTGCGTCGTGAAATTGCCGCAATGCGCAGCGGGAAGCAGCGTCGCATCCAGGAAGCGCTTCCCGATGAAGTCATGCCTATGGTCAATGAACTCAATGCCTTGCTTGACCATAATGAGAAACAGGCTGAAGAGGCGCGGCGCCATGCCGGAAATTTGGCGCATGCGCTAAAAACACCTCTAACAGTGATCATGAACAGCGCAACCGCACAGGCGCCCGACTTGGCAGAGACGGTCATACGCGAGGCGACCACCATGCGCCGGCAGGTCGATCACCACCTTGCCCGCGCGCGTGCGGTGGGCCGCAGGGGGCACAGCCACAGCCGGGCAGAGGTCTGGCAGAGCCTTGAGTCGGTCGAACGCGCAGTCGGCCGCCTATACCGTCATGTCCGCCTCGACATGGCAGGCAACAAGGAAGTTGCGGTGCGCGTCGAACGGCAGGATCTCGACGAAATGATCGGCAACCTCGTTGAGAATGCCGCCAAATATGGCGGGGGCAGTGTGTTTGTGACGGTTGAGGACCAGGGTGAGATGGTGGCGATCATTATCGAGGATGATGGCCGGGGTATCCCGGAAAAGGATCGTGCCCGCATCTTCGATCGTGGTGTCCGCTTGGATAGCGGCAAGCCCGGGACAGGCCTGGGCATGGCGATCGTCCGCGACGTTGCCGAAATCTATAACGGCACCATCGAACTCGATGAAAGCGAAGATATGGGTGGGCTGCTCGTGCGGCTCAAACTGCCGAAGGCGGTTTAGCCCGCACCATCGCGTATCTTCTCATGGTGCCGGATAACTTCATCGATGATGAAGCGAAGGAATTTTTCGGTGAAATCGGGATCCAGATTGGCATCTTTGGCCAACTGGCGAAGGCGGGCGATTTGTCGTTCCTCACGGCCGGGATCGGCAGGCGGCAGGTTCGTCGTCGCTTTATATTCACCTACTGCCTGGGTAATCTTGAACCGTTCGGCAAGCATGAACACCAGCGCGGCATCGATATTGTCGATACTCTCGCGATAACGGGTGAGTTTTTCGTCTTGTGCCATCGCGCATTCCATGCCGTGCCAAGTCGTAACAGGCAAGCGGGTTAACAGCTTTTGCACTTGCGCACCGGCGCACCGCTTGCCAAGGCAAGCCATTATGACTGCAACCATCCACCAGCTTGGCGGCGCGCGCACGCCGTCGCTCCAGCCAATGCTGAACCTTGTGGCGCCGGAAATGAACCGAGTGAATGCGGTCATTCTCGATCGCATGCAGTCTGAAATCCCGCTGATTCCCGAACTGGCAGGCCATCTGATCGCCGGTGGTGGCAAGCGCATGCGGCCCATGCTGACGCTCGCCTGCGCGCGTTTGCTCGATTATCCGGGGGATAGGCATCACAAATTGGCGGCGGCAGTGGAATTCATCCATACAGCGACGTTGCTCCACGACGATGTTGTCGATGGCAGCGACATGCGCCGGGGCAAGACCGCTGCGAACCTGATTTTCGGCAATCCGGCGGCAGTTCTGGTCGGGGATTTCCTCTTCAGCCGCTCGTTTGAACTGATGGTCGAAGATGGTTCGCTCAAGGTCCTGAAGATTCTTTCCAACGCATCGGCGGTGATTGCCGAGGGTGAGGTCAACCAATTGACCGCACAGCGGCAGATCACGACCAGTCAGGAAAAATATCTCGATATTATCGGGTCCAAAACCGCCGCTTTGTTCGCTGCGGCCTGCCGGATCGCAGCGGTCGTAGCCGAACGCCCAGAGGCCGACGAACTC
>DASUDM010000236.1:0-2682 GCA_036275575.1 Sphingorhabdus sp.
CGTGACATCATGGCGGCGTGCGGGCAGCTGAAATCGGCGGCAGAAAAGAAAAGCCGCGCCGAACTGGACCGTTTAGCCGAAGAAAAGCAGGCTGCCTTGGGCTAGACGAACAGCGCGACCGACTGCATCCCGGTCATCATCGGTTCGCCCTTGCTGTTCCAAACGGTCATATACTGGCTGCTCGCACCGTGAACGGCATGGTGCGTTTCGGATTCGAGGAACCACCAGCCATTCTCGGTATCGGGCGCATCGGTCAGCAGGTTGATCTGCCAATTGATCGAACTGATCATGCCTTCCTTTTTCATCAACCCCATGGTCGATGGTGGCAGGGCATCACCCATGCAGATGAGGTTCGCAACCGGATCAAGGCCATCGCGCTCCTTCAGCCGGTGCCAGTTGGCGAGCCGCGGCTTGTCCATTCCAAGGATCAGCCGCTTCTCGGGATAATCCATATTATGGGTGAAGAATTCAGGCGGTCCGCTGCGTGTCTTGCCATCCTCCGGAATGGGCGGGAATTCGGGCCGGGGCAGGCCTTCAAAATCGATATGGCTTTCGCGCCGGGCCATGAACACGAAGACGCAGCTAAGGCCGACTTCGTCGCCGACGGTTATCTCGCTCTTGATAAAGGCGCTATTGCGGCCGCGGCGCAAAATCTTGCTGTGGATCTCGACCTCACCCGAAAGCGGACCGGAAAAGGCAATCTGCGCCGTCAGCAAAGGAGGCAGATCAGGTGCGACGAGCTTGGCCGATTGGTAAGCCAAGGCCGAACTCAAGCCGCCATAAGCCGTTCGCCCCTGGTGCCAGGTCGATGGGATGCTGATCTTTTGATCGGTGCTATCGGCGCGGAGCTGCGCGAGGATTTCTGCGAGATTCATGGGGATCGCATATCCTGTGCCCCCTTTTGTCGCAAGCAATCAAGACAATAGGCTTGCATAGTCAGGCTTGCAGTGGTTGAGTTTGGGATATGGAGGGGGCCGAGCCATTCGATTGGGTCAAGAAGCTGGTAGGTGGCGGCATACCGATTCCACCCGATACAGCCTCTGCCAACATGTTGGGCCGGATTCTGAACGCTGCGGTTGCGAAAGGCGCCAACCGCCCGGCGTTGCTTGAAGCAATTGGCATTTCGGATTCAGTAATCCGCAACCAACTGGCACGCGTGCCAGGGCAGATCTTCAACCGGCTGTTGATGGCCATCGAAACCCAATTGGGCGATCCCTCGGTCACGCTTGAAATGGGGCGCGATTCGCGACCGAGATGCTTTTCAGATATCGGGTACGCGACCCGGTTGCTGCCCACATTGTTCGACGTGATAAATGAAAATGTCCGAATGCAGGAATTGCGGCAGAATTTCTATCGAGTGGGGCTGGCGGAGGTTGGTCCTGAAGTCGTTTTGAGCTGGAACCTGTTGGGTCACCCGGCAGAGTCGATTGCTGCGGCCGTGGATTTCTCGCTTGCCACCTATACCCGTCTTGCTCGCGAAATCTGCGGAGACGCGCTGCAAATCAACGCAATTTCCGTTCAGCACGCACCACGATTTGATCCGGTACGCTACCAGCAAATCATTGGATATCCGATTAACTTCCGCGCCGCGCAAACGGCCGTACATTTTTCCGCAAGCCAGTGCCGCGCCCCTTCCCCCCGCGCAAATCGCGAGCTGCTACAAGCTGCGCGCGAAGCCCATGGCGACGTGGTGGGTTGGTTTGATGCTGGCAAAAAACACTCCGCCTTTACCTATTTTTACGTGTGGACCGAACTCAACAAGTCCCCCGTTACGCTCGACAGGATTGCCCGTTCATTCGGAATGGCAGAGCGGACACTACGCCGCCATCTGGTTGACGAAGGCTTTCCGTTCCGTTCGTTGCTGGACGAAGCCCGAAAGCGAATGTGCGACCTATATCGGCTGGAAGCGACCCGACCATTGGGCGAAGTCGCCGAGTTGCTCGGATATGGCGAACTGAGCGCCTTCACGCGTGCCTATCGCCGTTGGTACGGCGCGCCCCCCAGCCGTAACTGGAACGCCAACAGAGCGTTATGATGATGTTGCTCCTTTGATCAGCGCGGCGTGTACCGGATATTGGCTTTGCCCCGCACATCTACCGGAAGAAAAAGCCCTTGCCCGGTTGCAATCACTATTCCGTGTTGCACATCGTCTACTTCCGCTGACAAGGTAAAGTCCCCCTCCCGCCGGGAAGCGATCGCCTTCCTTGCGGCAATCAGCACTTTTTCATAATCCTTGTTGAAGTCGGTCACCAGCGCCTTGCTAATCTCTGCAAGGACTTCGGGATCTTCAAACAGTGCGAACAGCAGGTTGACCGCTTCCCTATCCGTTGAGCCGACAATGCGCAGGTCACGAAAATTCACCACTTGTGAATTGGCTTGATTGACCGGAATGGCCGACAACCAGACGACGCCATTGGTGCCCTTCAACGGACTGCGGATGACATCGGCATTAGCGGCGATCCCCACGGCAACACGTCCACCCTCAGTTGCGTAAACAGTGACCTTCCTGAAATCGACCTTGACCGGTCCAATCCGGTCGAGCGTTATCCCTTTCGCTGCCAACTTCTTGAGCGCGCGCAATATCACCGGTTCCAGCTGACGATAGTCCGCAAGTACCGGAATGTGGAAACGCAAACCAAGGTCGCCTTTCAGTTTCGATTGCGCTGGCAACGGGGTGATCTC
>DASUDM010000237.1:0-2648 GCA_036275575.1 Sphingorhabdus sp.
CGGCACGGTGAACCAGCCGAATTTCACCGGCAGCCAGATACGCTTTTCCTCAAGCGGCAGCCATTTTCCATCATAGCGATACTGGTCGCCCGCTACGTTGAGTACCAGCTGATAGATATCGACCAGGTCGGGTCGGTTGACCGTATTGGTCCAGCCCAGATGGCGGTTGTGACCAAGCAGGACAAAGGGGGATCCGGGGAACAACGCGCCTGCCATGTCGAGCCCTTCGCCCGAATGCACCACCGCCTCATACCAGGCGACCTGCCCCTCCAATGGCTGGTGCGAATTGGAAACCAACCAAGTCTTGCCATCGGCCATGCGGCTCGGCGCCACCGCCCAGGCATTGGAGCCGTTCATTTCGGGATCACGCCCAATCGGCGTCATCGCCGCTGCGCTTTCATTGGGGGGTGGCTTCCCTTCGACCAGCGTCGAAATGTAGTTGTCGAGCCCGTAGAAAAAGGGTGCCCGCAGTACGAAGCCGGCGACGATATCTTTGCCATTCACCGGGAAGAGGTTCGACAACCGCACCTCTTCAGGATGCTTTTCAGCATAATGGTTGAGGCCGGCTGCATAGGCATCAAGCACCGCTCTTACATCCGCCGGAATCTCCTCAAAGCGCTGATCAACCGTATCGCGCACACCGAGCAGGTGAAAGACGAAATCGACCTGCGCCCCATCCTGCCCGGCGATCGCCCCATAGCGTCCGCGCGTCATCGAGACGACTTCCTCGATTGTCGAAAAATCATCTTCGGCATGGGCAAATGCCAGCCCATAAGCGGCATCGGCGTCGGTCTTGCCGTTGATATGCGGCACACCAAAGTTGTCGCGCACTATCTCGACATCATACTTCTTGGCCGGTGGCGGTGCGCCCTTCTCGGCAGCGAGCGGCTCCCAAATCATCGCTATACCGCCGATTGTGGCGATCACAGCCGCCCCACCCCATAGCCATTTGCCCATCTACCTCTCCCCTTTGTCGAAGCTATCTTGTCGCCGTCGCGGCATCGCCTAAAGAGCGTTGCATATAGAAGATTTAGGGAAAGGAAAGTTCACCCATGCGCCGTCATTTGTTCGCACTCATCCTAGCAACCGCCAGCGTGCCCGCCCTGGCACAGGGCGTTCCGGCAGGATCGGGTATCGAACCCTCCACTGTTGCCAATTCGCAGGCGCGGCCGATCGCCTTTGCAACCCGTGCCGCTGATGATGGCGTGCTTGTTATCCTGATGCGCAACGCCAATCTTCCGGATGGTGTTCTGGGCAGCGCAGCCGAGGCCAGCGTCAAGGCAGCAATCGCCAATGCGAAGTTTGACGGCAAGGATGGGACCAAGCTGACCTTGCGCGGCATTGGCCGCCATGCACGCATCGATCTGGTCGGCATGGCCGGCGACGGCGATGTGGCCGACCGGCTCCGTCGTGCAGGCGGACGCATTGCTCAGGATATGCGCGATGAAGCGCATCCCGTCAGCATCGTGGGCGCCGCCAGCGATGAAGCTGCGGCTGTCGCGCTGGGCTATAATCTGGGCCAGTACCGGTTTGACCGGTACAAAACAGTCGGTAAATCCACACCCTCCGCACAGCCCGCCACGATCGTCGTCGGGGATGTCCGCAGTGCCGAAGCCGAATGGAAATCGCATGGCGCGGCACTGGCCGAAGGCGTGACGCTGACCCGTGATCTTTCGACCGAGCCCGCCAATGTGATTTATCCCGAAAGCTTTGTCGCTCGCGTACGTGAGGCCTTTGCCGGCATCCCGGGCGTGAAGATCGAAGTGCTCGATGAAGCTGCCATGCGCCGCCTTGGCATGGGCAGCATCGCCGGGGTCGGCCAGGGTTCGCGCCGCCCGCCGCGTATGATGCTGGTTGAGTATCGTGGCGGCAGCGGAGCTCCAATCGCCTTGGTCGGCAAGGGAATCACTTTCGACAGCGGCGGAACGTCGATCAAGCCTGCAGCAGGCATGTGGGAGATGAAATCCGACATGGCGGGTGCAGCCGCAACGATGGGGGCAGTTCTCTCGCTCGCCAAATCACGCGCAAATGTGAATGTCTTGGCTGTCGCCGCGCTGGCCGAGAATATGCCGGGTGGTAATGCCCAGCGCCCCGGAGATGTCGTACGCACCTATAGCGGCAAGACCATCGAGGTCATCAACACCGATGCTGAAGGACGCCTCGTGCTCGCCGATGCCAATGAATATGTCATCGCCAACCACAAGCCCGCTGCACTTGTGAATATCGCCACGCTGACCGGTTCGGTCGGTCAGGCATTGGGCTATGATTATGCGGGTCTCTTTGCGCGTGACGATGCCATCGCCACGCAAATCGCAGCGGCAGGCAAGACAGTCGGCGAAGAAGTCTGGCGTTTGCCGCTTCATCCCAACCACACCAAAACGATGAAATCCGATATCGCCGATATCAAGAATTCGGCCGAGGGCGGTCGCCCCGGTGCCAGCCTCGGCGCGGCCTTTATCGGCTTCTTCGTCGATGAGGCAACACCTTGGGCACATCTGGACATTGCCGGCGTCAACTGGGCAGACAGCAGCGACGATGTGACTCCGAAAGGTGCTTCGGGTTGGGGCGTACGCATCCTCGACGAGTTTGTGCGCAACTGGAAACGTTGAGAAAAAATCAGACCATCGTCCCTTGTGTTGCAAAAATGC
>DASUDM010000238.1:0-4452 GCA_036275575.1 Sphingorhabdus sp.
GCTAATAAGCCATTTCTTGTTCATGAGTTCTGACCTTCATAACATCCATAGAGCCGCTATGGCCGGTTGTCTGTCATTTAGGAAGTATAGGTCGCAGAACTGTGCGAAGCGCCCGCTGATTTGTCGCAAATGGTAACAGCCACTTAAGCGGCTTTACGGGGTCGAATTGAGGGGAGTCTGGAGCGGGTAACGGGGTGCCGAAGGCGAACGGAGCGAAGCGGAGGACAATCGAACCCGAAACGCCTGTTGTACCAGCAAGCTAAGAGATTGGAGCGGGTAACGGGAATCGAACCCGTCTAGCTAGCTTGGAAGGCTAGAGCATTACCACTATGCTATACCCGCCCGGTCCAGTGGCGGCGCTAATGCCATTGCGGCAAGCCCGGGTCAATAGTCATGCAAATGAAAAGCCCCGTAGCGATCGCGCGCCACGGGGCTTTTCGTGAAACTCAAAACTCAGTGCTTCTTGTCGGCCCAGATGGTGCGGTACGACAGATAGGTGAGTGCAGTGAAGATGATCAGGAAGATCAGGGCAGACCAACCTGCGGTCTTGCGTGCTTCCATCTTCGGCTCTGCAGCCCAGGTCAGGAAGGCCGAAACGTCCTTCGCCATCTGGCTCTTCGTTGCCTTGGTGCCATCATCATAGGTGACCTGGTCGTCAGCCGTCAGCGGCGGCGCCATGGCGATGTTGAGGCTGTGGAAATAGGGGTTGTAGTGCAGGCCTACACCCGGGCGATTTTCCTTGGGCAAAGCAGCCGGAACGGGCGCATAGCCGGTCAGCAGCGAGTAGATGTACGGAGCGCCACCCTCACGCGCCTTGACGATCAGCGAAAGATCAGGCGGCAGAGCATTGTTGTTGGCAGCACGGGCCGCAACTTCGTTCGGATAAGGCGAAGGAATCTTGTCCGAAGCGATTGCTGGACGGGTTGCAGCTTCGCCGGTTTCCGGATTGATCGAGGGAACCTCGGTCTTCCATCCCTTGGCGATGGCCTTGACCTCATCCTCGCTGTAACCAAGCGCCTCGAAATCACGGAAGGCGACCAGCTTCATGCTGTGGCATGCCGCGCAAACTTCCGAATAGACCTTCAGGCCGCGCTGCAGCTGGGCTTTGTCAAAGCTGCCGAACGGGCCATCATGCGCGAACGACACAGCCTTGGGATGTTTGTGGAACTTCGATTCCACCGTCGGCTGGGCCGGTTCGGTGATCATTTCGTAGGTGGTGAAACCTGCCGAAACGATGAGCCAGCCGCTTAAGAACAGGCCGGCGAGAAAAGCGATAAGACGAACCATGATGCTTTCTTTCCCCTGTTAGGCAGCGGCAGGCTGGCCGGTGACGGCTTCGGTAATCGAATTGGGCAGAGCCTCGGTCTTTTCGATGCGCGAAACGATCGGCAAAATGATCAGGAAGTGTGCGAAGTAATAAGCACCGGCGAGCTGGCCGAGCAGGATCCACTTGCCTTCCGCCGGCTTCACACCGCAGATTGCAAGGATGATGATGCACGGGATCAGGCCGAACCAGAAGAACTTCTTGAACAGCGGGCGATAGTTGCCCGAACGCACTGGCGAGGTATCCAGCCAAGGCAGGAAGAACAACAGTGCAATCGAACCGAACATCGCGATCACGCCCAGCAGCTTCGCAGGGATGAACAGGAAGTCGACGGTGAAGGCGCGCAGGATCGCGTAGAATGGCCAGAAATACCATTCGGGAACGATATGCGCCGGCGTCGAAAGCGGGTTGGCCGGGATATAGTTATCCGGGTGACCCAGCATGTTCGGGGCGAAGAAGGTTACCAGCGTGAAGAAGATCAGGAACATGCCAAGGCCGAACCCGTCTTTCGCGGTGTAATATGGATGGAACGGAACTGTGTCGCTCTCGGTCTTCACTTCCACACCGGTCGGGTTTGACGAACCCGGGATGTGCAGCGCCCAAACGTGCAGGATGACAACACCCAGGATCACGAAGGGAAGCAGATAGTGGAGCGAGAAGAAGCGGTTGAGCGCAGCCTGGTCAGGCGCGAAACCGCCGAGCAGCCATTGGCGAAGCGGTTCACCCACGACGGGAATGGCCGAAAAGAAGCCGGTAATCACCTGCGCACCCCAGAAGCTCATCTGCCCCCAGGGAAGCACGTAACCCATGAATGCGGTTGCCATCATGAGCAAGAAGATCACGACGCCAAGCAGCCAGATCATCTCGCGCGGCGCCTTGTAAGAACCGAAATACAATCCGCGGAAGATGTGGATGTAGACGACGATGAAGAAGAAGCTTGCGCCGTTCATGTGCGCGTAACGCAGGAACCAGCCGCCATTGACGTCGCGCATGATGTGCTCGACGCTGTTGAACGCGCCATCGATGCTTGCATAATAATGCATGGCAAGGATGATGCCGGTGATGATCTGGATAACCAGCGCAACGCCCGCAAGGACGCCGAAGTTCCAGAAATAATTGAGGTTGCGCGGAACCGGATATCCACCGCCGATGGCGTTGTAGACGAAGCGGGGAAGCGGAAGACGCTCATCAACCCACTGCATCACCGGATGCTGCGGCTTATACTCATTGGCCCAAGGGAAGCTCATGTCTTTCTAGCTCCTCAACCGATTTTCACGACTGTGTCGGAAACAAATGCAAATTCCGGAACCTCGAGGTTCAACGGAGCCGGACCTTTGCGGATACGTCCGGCGGTATCATAGTGCGAACCATGGCAGGGGCAGAAATAGCCGCCAAATTCGCCCTTCACTTCGCCCGCAGCAGCGCCCAGCGGCACGCAGCCGAGGTGGGTACAAACCCCGAGGGTAATGAGCCAGTTTTCCTTGCCCGGCTTGGTGCGCTCCGCCAGCGTCTGCGGATCACGGAGCGAGCTGACCGAAACCTTGTTCGCCTCGGCAACTTCGGTCGGTGTCAGGTTACGAACGAAAACCGGCTGCTTGCGCCAGCTGGTCTTGATCGCCTGACCAGGCTCAATCGCCGAAACGTCGACTTCGATCGACGCCAGCGCGCGCACATCGGCGCTCGGGTTCATCTGGTTGACGAGCGGCAGTGCTACTGCAGCGGCACCTACGCCCGCCCAGCTGACTGCAGCAATATGGATGAAATCGCGGCGACGTACGCCTTCTTCACCCTGCGCTTCCACGTTGCTTGTTTCTGTCATGCTTTCCGCCTGTTCGACCGTAGCCATGTTTAGCCCTTATAATCCGCACTTTTGCCTGTCCAGCGATGCGGCAATCCCCCGTAACTTTTTCTGTTATTGCACAGCAGGCAGGGTGCTGCCCGTTATGATTCCGCGGCCTCATAGACGCGTTGCGCACGATTTGCCAACCGGGAAATTGGCCAATATGTGACATTGAACTGTGCATAAGTTGCAAAAAACGGAATCGGCCTTGAAAATCGCACTCTACCAACCGGATATCGCTGGCAATGTCGGCACGATTTTGCGCCTCGGCGCGTGCCTTGGCGTGCCATGCGATATCATAGAGCCTTGCGGCTTCCCATTCTCTGACAAGGCGTTGAAGCGGGCGGGGATGGATTATGCCGAAGCCGCTGAAATCCAGCGCATTGCCGACTGGCCAAGCTTCCACGTAAAAGCCAAGGCCGAGGGTCGGCGGATTGCGCTGCTTTCCAGCAAAGGGGCGACATCGCTCTATGAAACCCAATTCGAAAGCGATGATATCCTGCTCTTTGGCTCTGAAAGCGCGGGCGTGCCTGACGATGTCCATGCGGCATGCGATCTGCGCATCCGGATTCCGATGCAGCCGGGATTTCGCTCCTTGAATGTTGCCGTTTCGGCTGGCATCGCACTTTCCGAAGCCCTGCGCCAAACGGGGCAATTGCCTTTGGAGAAGACACCATGACGTTGACCCTCGACGTCCAGCAAGCCGCCGCCCGCGAATGGTTCGAAGCGCTTCGAGACCGCATTTGCGCCGAATTTGAAGCAATCGAGCGCGAGGCTGGTTCGGATGCTTCGTTCGACTATCTCGCTTGGGACCGGACTGACCATGATGGCTCGCCCGGCGGCGGCGGGGTGCGCGGGGTGATGAAGGGTAAGGTATTCGAGAAAGTAGGCGTCAACGTCTCGACCGTAGGCGGCGCATTCAACCCCGATTTTGCGCAAACAATTCATGGCGCGGCCGAAGACCCCAGTTTCTTTGCCACCGGCATCAGCCTTGTCGCACATATGGCGAACCCGCATGTCCCCGCTGTGCACATGAACACACGTTTCCTCGCCACAACCAAACGTTGGTTCGGCGGCGGTGCTGACCTCAACCCGCCCATCGCCTATGACGAGGATACCGAAGAATTTCACGCCCGGCTGCGGGCCGCCTGCGCGCCTTATGGCCCCGACGTTTACCAACGCTACAAAAAGTGGGCGGATGATTATTTCTGGATCCCCCACCGCCAGGTGCATCGCGGTGTCGGCGGGATTTTCTATGACCATCTCGAATGCGAAAATGACACGATGT
>DASUDM010000239.1:0-4652 GCA_036275575.1 Sphingorhabdus sp.
CCGCTCAACGTCATGCGCTGGATCGCAGCCGCATTGTTCCTAGCGCTTGGTGTTTGGCAGATATGGAGTCTGGCCGGTTAGGGTAACAGCGCTTCGATCAGCGCTATATGCCTGGGATGGCCAGTTTTTTCGTCCGCAAAACCGATGAAGTTTCCGTCGATCCGCAGCAGCACATAGCCATGGATAATCGAGCAGGCCGCGACCACACGGCTCATGATACTGATGTTCGGGGGGTCGCCGAATTCGGTGATCATGTTGGTGACGTGGCTGAACAGCTTCTCTGTCATTTCGGTCAATTTGACGTCTGATGAATCGAGCATATCCTGCCGCCACATCAGGCGATAGCGATTGGGGTTGTTCAGGCCGTAATTGTAGAATGCGTCGACGAAGGCGAGCATCTTCTCCCTGGCGTCGGACATGTTCCGGATACCGGTTGCGGTGATCGCCTGCTGCAGTTCTTCAAAGCAGAATATCGCGACGCCGGTCAGCAACGCCCGTCGGTCCGCAAAGTGATTGACTGGTGCAGCGTGCGACACGCCTGCCTGCCGTGCAACCGCGCGTATCGTGACCGCTTCGACACCCTCTGAATCGAGCAGATGCAATGCTGCTTCGATCAAAGCCTGCTTCAGGGCGCCATGATGATGAGCTTTTTTCATTTTTCGATATTGACAGTGTCAATTAACCGAGACAAATTGACGGTGTCAATATTGGAGGTCTCATGGTCCGTATTCTCCTGCTCGCTCTATGCCTCGCCCCGATCGCTGTGCTTACGCCGATACTCGAAATCGGGCCGACACATGTGTTTAATCCTGATTGGCCCGGACATGCGCGGCTTCATGAAGTTTGGCAACTGATATCAAACGCCCTCCTTGCGGGGCTCGCGCTCTGGTTTGCCGTCTCGCGACGCGACATGAAAATAGCTAGCTTGCTGGGATTGCTCGTCAATTCCGCCTTCCTTGCGTCGGTGCTGATGGCGCCGCTTTACGACGGTACGATGCGTCACAGCGATGGAACCGAAATTGCGGTTGGCGGCGTGAACCTTGCGGTGACCGTGATGGTTCTATCCACGATTGGCTTATTGGGTCTCTATACAACTGCTCGGCGTCAGCCCGATTATGGGGACAGTAACGGGGCCAAGCATCCATGATGACAGGCGGTTTGATCTCGATGCCGTTGCTGGTCTTGCACATTGCGAGCGGTTTTGTGGCGCTTTTGTCTGGCCTCGTCGCGATGTCGAGCAGGAAGGCCGGTACTGGCCGCCATGCGCAAGCGGGCAATTATTATTATCTTTCGATGTCGCTGATGACGGTGTCTGCCGCAATTCTGACCCTATGGGAGCCTGACCGGCTGACGCTCGGTGCCGCAATCTGGACATTCTATCTCGTCCACACGTCACGAAGCGCTGCTCTCAATCGATCAGGACAGGTGGATGCTTCGTGGCGTTGGACTTTGCCTCTCGGCATGCTTGCAACGGCGGTATTCATGCATGGTGGGTGGGTCGCGCTGTCCGAACCGAAGCAGGAATTCCAGGGCATGTCCGCCGTCGCTTTCTTCGTCTTTGGCAGTGGCGCGCTGCTCTCGCTGCTTTTTGACCTAAGCCTTTTCTGGCGCGCTCGTCTCACCCAGCGGCAGCGGATTGCCCGTCATTTGTGGCGGATGGTTGCCGCTTATTTCCTGGCCGTCACATCGCTGTTTCTGGGGCAGCAAGACGATGTGTTTCCGTTCATGGCGGGTTCGCCGGTACTTTTGCTGCCGTCGATATTCACCTTGGTATTTCTGATTTTCTGGATCGTCCGCGTCCGCTTTGCCCGAAATTGGTTGGGGGCAACTGCGCCCCGCACCGGCGGCGTGGCTGCGGTCGGCAATTAAAGGAGTTATGATGGATTTGCTTCGTTCAGGCCGTGTTGTCGGCGCCGCTATTCTGGCGGGATATGTCCTCGATATCGCTTCCAACTTTTTCCTGCAGCCAATGATCCGCAATGGTGAAGGGGCCATGGGGTTGTTTGGCGGGGCGGCGGCACAGCCCGGGCTGATTGGTGTCATTGTCCTCATGGGGCTGGTTTCGGGCATCGTTTCCCTGATCATGGCCGCGCTGCTTTGCCAATTGTCTCTCGCGAAACCATTTGCGTGGATTGCCTTCCTGTTCCTTAGCTTGAAGGCGACTTCCTTCGGAATGGGGGGGAGCGAATTTGCCAGCTATCAACTGTACCGGTCACTCGGTGATGCCATGCTGGCGAAGCCCGATGCCGCGATTTCGGCCCTCGCCGAACCGATTTGGACCTTGGTTACCGAACAGCGCAACGCGCTCCATTATCCGCATATGCTTTTGGGCGGCACCGGGGCGTTTGTTTTCTATTGCCTCTTGTTCCAAAGCCGTTGGGTGCCGCGTTGGCTTGCAGTGGCGGGCCTGCTTGCAACCGCATCGCAAATGACCGGGGTGTTCACCGGCGTGTTGGGGGCGGATGTATCGCTCTATTTCCTTGCACCCTTAGGAATTGTCCAACTGGTCGCCGGCTTGTGGCTGCTCGTGCGCGGATTTGCGCCCGGACAGCCATCAGATCAGCACATGTGATTGCTGACGGCATGCGAAACGGGTACCCCCCATGTTCCGAGAGTAACTCTCTCGAAAAAAGCGCAAGTTCGGCCTTGATCGTGGTGGTCCAGGATGATCCGGCTGTGCTGATCGAACATATTCGCCAGCTCCGCTCCGATGCCGTGATTGTACCCATAGATTTCGAGTCCCGGCTATCCCGAAATCAGAGATCGACGAAAATCCCGGATCAAGTCGATCTGACTGCACGACAGCTTGAGGTGCTGCACCATGTATTATTGGGGTACACAAACAAGCAAATAGGCCGGATCCTGAACATCTCGGCCTTCACTGTCCGGAACCATGTTTCCAAATTGCTCCGCCTGCTAAATGTCAGCACCCGCTGGCAATTGCGGGCATTGAACGCCGGCCAGTTTTGCTCTGCCTCGACAGCCGATGCAGCGATCGAAGGAAAATCGTCAAGCGATTGGACGACGCCATCTTCGTCACACCCATAATAGCACGAGCGGCCTTATGGTCGTTCACGTCGGAAGGTGTTTGTTCTAATTATCGGGGTGCCATTGTCGTCCCAGCTAACGGCTTTTTCGATCATCGTGCTGCCATCGGGTGACACGGTGTAAAGCCTGGTCGATGCGGGGCGACCCTCTTTTGCCATGGCCAGCAACATCACATTGGGCAGCGGGGTCGTAACGGCAGCCATGTCTGCTTCCAGCTGGTCGCCGGCAATTGGTGCCGCTAGTCCGCTCAACGAATAGACGCCATTCATTTCCCTGACGCTTTCGTCCTGGGCAATTATGGCGACCCGCGTCGACCATTTTTCTGGCTCCGCCATGGCAAATGTGATGGTGACGCTTTTGGGCCGCATTTCAGCTGGCGCCTGCATTTGTGCAACATCCAGGCTCCAGGTGCCCAACAAAGGCGATTGCTGCTCAGCCCTCGCCTGAAATGCGACACCGGTTTGGACTATTGCTGCAGCGGCAAGCATCAGCAGCGGTTTGGCAAAACTCATCACGGCCTCTTCTTCGAAGTTGTAACCAGCGCCAAGGTGGGCGAAATTGATCGTTGTCGCAACTTCGAAGCTGCACTCGCTACATTCTGGCAGAGCACAGAGCATCGCTTGCGCCCGCCCCCGCCCCCTGCTAGCGGCGCGCGCGACAGTTTTTGCGCAAAGGTTTCCCCAATGAAAGATTCGGTCAAACGCGTTGTCCTTGCCTATTCGGGCGGTCTCGACACCAGCGTCATCCTGAAATGGCTGCAGGTCGAATATGGCTGCGAGGTGGTGACCTTCACTGCAGACCTCGGACAAGGGGAAGAGCTGGAACCGGCGCGCAAGAAAGCAGAGCTGATGGGCATCCCTGACCATCACATCTACATCGATGATCTGCGTGAGGAATTTGTCCGCGACTTCGTCTTCCCAATGATGCGCGCCAATGCGCGATATGAAGGCGATTACCTGCTCGGTACCTCAATCGCACGCCCGCTGATTTCGAAACGACTGATCGAGATTGCAGCCGAAACCGGCGCCGATGCCATCGCGCATGGCGCGACCGGCAAAGGCAATGACCAGGTGCGTTTCGAGCTTTCGGCCTATGCGCTCAATCCGGATATCAAGGTGATTGCCCCTTGGCGCGAATGGGATCTGACCAGCCGCACCCGGTTGATTGAATGGGCCGAGCAGCACCAGATTCCGGTGCCAAAGGACAAGCGCGGCGAAAGCCCCTTTTCTACCGACGCCAACCTGCTCCACACCTCGTCCGAGGGCAAATGCCTTGAGGATCCGTGGGAAGAAACACCCGACTATGTCTATTCGCGTACCGTCAATCCGGAGGATGCACCCGACGCGCCCGAATATATCACCATCGATTTCGAAAAGGGTGATGGCGTTGCGCTGAACGGAGAGGCAATGAGCCCGGCGACGTTGCTCGCCGCGCTCAACGATCTCGGCCGCAAGCATGGCATTGGCCGTCTCGATCTGGTCGAGAACCGCTTTGTCGGGATGAAATCGCGCGGCATGTACGAGACGCCGGGCGGCGAAATCTATGCCCGCGCGCATCGCGGCATCGAGAGCATCACGCTCGATCGCGGCGCGGCGCATCTCAAG
>DASUDM010000240.1:0-6011 GCA_036275575.1 Sphingorhabdus sp.
TGGCCGTTTTTACACTATCGGTGCGGACAAGCTGCCGGGCGCGCGCGGATTTGGCGAACCATTGGGTACGATGATCGATATCGAGGCGGGCAACGATATCGTGACATTGCTTCCGGTCACACCGGGTGGGCGGATGCTGCTCGCCGCATCGACCGGCAAGGGCTTTATCTGCAAAATGGAAGATGTCGTCGCCGAAACGCGCAAGGGCAGGGGCGTGGTGACGCTGAAGCCCGGTGCGCGTTTGCAGGTCGTCAGGCTGGCTCCGGCTGAAGCGAACGAAGAAACGCAAACGAAAGACCAATATGTCGCGGTGGTTGGTGAGAACCGCAAGCTCGTTATTTTCCCAATGAACGAAATCCCCGAAATGGCAAAGGGGCAGGGAGTCACATTGCAGCGCTACAAGGACGGCGGTTTGTCCGATGCCATTTGCTTCAACCTGAGCGAGGGGCTGAGCTGGACTATGGGCGGAGACAGCGGGCGCACCCGCACCGAAACCGACCTGACCCAATGGCGCGTCGCGCGTGGTGCTGCAGGCAGGCTTCCCCCGCAAGGTTTCCCAAGGAACAACCGCTTCGATTGAGTTTGTTTACCACGGCTGTAGAGCTTTCGTTCTATACCCGCTGTGAAGCAAATTTTTACATCTTCGGCTTAGTCCTGCCCGCATGAAAATGTGGGACAAGAAAACATTCGCCCACGGGTCGCCGGCATCTCTGACTTCCAGTCTTGTACAGAGAACAGTGCCCGAAAGTGAGGAAGCCAGTCATGCATGGCTCACCTCGCTGCCCATTGCTGCGTCGATTTACCGGGTGGATATCAGCGGTGCAAAACGCATCGCGACCAACGGGCAGTTCGACTATCTGGCGCTGACACGTGCCCGCGATGCTGGATTTGATCCCTGCTATTTCAATGACTTGATTCTCGACATGGTCGAAAGCGGGCGCAACGAGCATTTCGAACGCTGGCGCTCACCCGATAAGGTTCAGCCGCTTGATGTCGAGATCAGCGTATCGCGCTTTGGCAATGAAGTGCCGCATGTGCTCGTTTCGCTTGTCGATCGCACCGCCGAAGTTCAGGGCAAGGTCAACCTGCGGCGCGAGATGATGAACGACAGCCTCACCGGATTTGCGAATCGCATCGGATTTGAGGAACGCATCTCGGAAGCGGTCGATGGGTTGCGGGCTGCGGGCGACCATAAAAATTTCGCGCTGGTGGTTTTCGACCTCGCCCGGTTCAGCCGGATCAATGAATCGGTAGGGGTTCTGGCTGGTGACGAACTGATTATCACCGTCGCAAAACGTCTGACGTCGAAACTGCGTAGCAGCGAGATTATCGGGCGCCTTGGTGGCAACGAGTTTGCCTTGTTTGCGGCAGTGGACGATGTGCGCGGTGCTGAATCGATCGCGGCGCGGGTGGTGAGGGCATTTGACGATCCGTGCAAATTGTCGAACCTTGAAATCCACATCGACTGCGCTGTTGCGGCAGCACTTGGGGATTCCGCTGCAGACGATCCGATGGATGTGCTGCGACACGCACAGATTGCGCTGAAGCGGGCCAAGCAATCCAAAAAGTTTGAACTGTTTTCGGCAGACAAGCTTGATCGCGCCTTGCATCGATTTTCACTCGAAACCGACTTGCGCCGGGCGCTGGAGCGCGATGAGCTTGAGCTTCATTACCAGCCGCTGATCGATCTCGAGAGCGGACAGCTCAACGGCTTCGAGGCGCTTGCGCGTTGGAACCATCCATCGCTTGGCCCGGTATCGCCAATGGACTTCATCCCGGTGGCGGAAGAAAGCGGGCTTATCGTTCCTCTGGGTCGATGGGCTTTGGAAAAGGCAGCCAAGACCATCGCGCAATGGGAAAGCGATATGGGCGATGACCTGCCGATCAAGGTTTCGGTCAACCTTTCGGCCGTCCAGCTGCTGCGCGACGATGTGCCCAAGGCCGTTGAAGCAGCCATACGGTCGGCCGGTATCGACGGCAACCGGCTGACTTTGGAACTGACCGAGAGCGCATTTGTCGATGATCCCGAAGGCGCGAAACGCGTTCTCGAGGCGTTGAAGGCGCTCAACACAAATCTCGCTATGGATGATTTCGGTACCGGCTATTCAAACCTCGCCTATCTTCAAAAGCTACCGATCGATGTGTTGAAGATCGACCGCAGCTTCGTTTCGGACATGCTGGCCAATCGCGACAACCGGGCAATAGTCAGCACGATATTGTCGCTTGCATCCGCGCTCGGCATGAAAACGACCGCTGAGGGTATCGAAACCGCTGCCGTATCGGATGAGCTAAAAGGCTTGGGCTGCACGAACGGGCAGGGATATTATTTTGCCAAGCCGTTGACGATGGAAGCGGCTTACGAATTCCTGTCGTCGCGTAACGCCTCTGAAACCAGCTGATCGGCAATCTCCCACGCGCGCTGGCTTTCCGGGAAATCCTCGGTAACCCATAGGCGTTCGATTGCCTGCAATGTCTTGGCGACCACCGGCCCCGCACGCAAACCGCGCGATATCAAATCGCCACCCTTGATTGGAAAATCGGGCACTTCCCAATTGTCCAATGACCTGAATTCATCGTGCCAGCCCGTATCGCTGAAGCTTAGCAGGACGAGGTCACGGGCATTGTCGATACCGATGCGATAGGCCAGCTGGCGGGCCGAGTGCGGTGAATTGTAGTTCGACGCCAATACCACAAGATCGCTTCGCATCCGGTTGGAAAGCTTCAGCCGTGCGGCGATTTTCTCGACCATGACTGGATCGACGGGCAGGATGGCACTCAACCGGCGGCAAGCCGAAGGTGCGATGGCGACCGCATTTTCGCGATCGATAAGCCTCGCCAGTTTTTCAGCAGCATCGCCTTCGATTTCGGGAAGGAACGATGCGAAAATACCCGCGCTGATCATCGCGCCAACAGCTTGGGCAGGCTTGGGCACAGCGAGCAGCTTGCGCAGTTCGTCGGCGATACGCTCGCGCGAAAGCGACATCAGCTTGTTCGCATGCTTTGCTGCAGCAGTCAGAGCATCGCTGTCGATTGCGCCTTGCCCGAAGCGGGCATGGAATCGGAACAGGCGCAGGATACGGAGGTGATCTTCTGCAATCCGCGCTTCCGCATCGCCAATGAAGCGAACATGATGGTCTTCAAGGTCAGCCAAGCCACCAAAAAAGTCTGTAATTTCGCCTGTATCGGGGTCGGCATATAATGCGTTGATCGTGAAATCGCGTCGTGCCGCATCTTCCTTCCAGTCGGTTGCAAATTCCACTGTCGCCCGCCGGCCATCGGTGGAAACATCGCGCCGCAGCGTGGTGATTTCAAACGTTCGGTCATCGGCAACGGCCGTTACGGTGCCATGTTCGATGCCGGTAGGCACGGCTTTGATGCGTGCGGCTTCAAGACGCTTGGTTACTTCGTCGGGAAGAAGCGGCGTGGCGAGGTCGATATCAGCCACGGCAATGCCAAGCAGGGCATCACGAACGGCTCCACCGACTATGCGCGGCGGTGTGCCATCGACGCGTAGCGCTTCGACAACGCGGGCAAGGGCAGGATCGCGCAACCATGGAGCATCAGGCAAACGCATCATTCACCGCCCAGCAAGCGGCGCGAGAGATTGGCAATGATTCCTGCGGTCACACCCCAGATGCGCCGGCCTTGCCAATCCATGTCATAATATTCGCGCATATGCCCCTGCCATTCGACCTGCCTTCGAGCGTACTTGGCACGATCGAACAGAATCTCAAGCGGCACCTCGAACCATTCCTCTACCTCGCTGGGGTTCGGTACCAGCGGCAAATCGGGCGGAACGACGCCAATCACGGGTGTAATCTGGTATCCGCTGCCGGAATAATAATCATCGGCGGGGCCCAGGATTTCGACATGATGACGGGGCAGGGCTATTTCTTCCTCGGCCTCGCGCAAAGCAGCGATGATTACGCTTTCATCTTCGGGATCAACCTTGCCGCCCGGAAAAGCGACTTGGCCGGCATGGCTGCGCAGCCAGGCTGGCCTTCGGGTCAATATCACACCTGGTTCGGTACGATCTGTAATCGGCACCAGCACTGCTGCATGGCGATAGTCGCCGCTGTGGCGCGGATAGGCGCGTTCATCCTCGACCTCGATAGCGCGGGAAGGGTGCAAGGCATCCGCGAACTGCTTTTTCCAGCTCATGCGGCGACATCCAGCGGGAAGAAGATACCATCGCTCCTGATACCCGGATTTTCCGTATCGGATTCAAGGGCACGCTCAGCCAGTTCATAATAGACCGGTCGCGCACATCGCGCCCACAGACCGGCACGTACATGCAGGTAGGGCACATGCGTGCCTTCATAGGTTCGCATTTCTATCGGGTGCTGCGATCCTGCTATTACTAGATCGTCGGTGTTCAGGCGAAAGGCGATGCTTGTTTCGCGAAACTGGGCCTCGACCGCGATGAAGGGCACATCTTCGACCACGATCTGCAGCTTTTCCTGCGGCGTAACCAGCCAATAGCTAGCATCAGCCTCGATCCGCAACAGGCTGGAAAAGGCGCGCACCATCGCGGGTCGGGTAATCTCGCCGCCCTGATGATACCAGCGGCCATCCGCCGCAATGCGCATTTCGCTGTTTCCCGTCTTCGCCGGAGCCCAGCTTTCAACGGGTGGCAATTTGCGCTGGTCTACCAGTTCGGCAATTTGGGCCAGGCTGAGATCCGACAGATTGGGCGGAGGATCATAGGGCACGATCATCTTCCTCCAGCATTCCGGATTGCGGCATCTTTATCCCATTTGCGTTTCGCGCCAGCAGCCGCCTCGGTTCCCATGGGCCGGGCAACTTCCAGCCCGCAGTTTGGGAGGCGCTGAAGCCGAAGCGTTCATAATATTCCGGGTCACCGATCATCACCATGACAGGGTCTCCCATTTGTTGCGCGGCTTCAAGCATTGCATGCATCAGTTTGTGGCCAAGACCTTTGCCCTGTAATTCCGGCGTAACCGCGACGGGGCCGACCAGCACTATGGGAAAATCGCCAATGCGAACCGGCCAGCAATGAATGCTTCCCACCGGAATGCCGCTCTCCTCGATTGCCGCGAATGACAATGCAGCAATCGGCTTGCTGCGCTTGCGCAAAAGATAAGCGGTCCTGCCGAAACGATCGGTGCCGAATGCATCATCAAGGAGCTGCTCTACCTTTTCCGGCGCAACTTGGGCCAGTGGAACCAATTCAGGCATCGGCCATCGCCTCGGGCAATTGCCGCCTGCGCAGCATGGCCAGCGCAATCAAGGCGGCGACCCCTGCCAATCCCGCGATGAGATAAGGCGCACCTGGGAAACGGATCGGTGCACCGCTTTCGGTAAATGCAGCAAGCGCATAATTATAGGCGAACTGGCCGATCATCAGGCTCAGCGCGGCGAGCGATCCGACTAGGCCCTGCAGTTCGCCTTGCTGCGATGCCGGGGCGCGCTGCGACATCATTGCGTTCAGTGCAGGCATCACCATGCCCGAAAAGCCGTTCACCAGTAGCAGCGCCAATATGATCCCGGCATAGGGAACAAAGGCGACAATCAAATAGCTGGTGATGCCCGAAATCATGCCGATATAAGCGGTCTTGCGTTCGCCGAACCGGGTAATGAAGCGACGGATCACGAGTGCCTGGAATACCGCCATCGATATTCCTACAAGCCCTAGCGAAACTCCGACCATACCGCTGCCCCATCCATATTGGATTGGCGCGAAGAAGGACCAGCTGGCCGGATAGACGTTACCGGCCAAGGACCAGAGAAAATAGATCAAGGCGACAGGTACGATGCCCTGTATCTTGCCCAGCGACGCAAATGCGCCGAGCGGATTGGCGCGTTTCCATTCGAAGGGACGGCGCTTTTCCTCCGGCATCGTTTCCGGGAATACGAGAAAGCCGTAAATGCCATTTGCAATGGCCAGCGCGCCAGCGACATAAAAGGGAACACGCGGCCCAAAATCACCCAGCAAACCGCCGATGACGGGGCCGAAAATAAAGCCCAGGCCGAATGCCGCACCGACTTTG
>DASUDM010000241.1:0-2541 GCA_036275575.1 Sphingorhabdus sp.
CCTGCCGGGCGGCGCCACCGGAATGATCAGTGGCAACGTCTTCGTGCAGGGCAAGGACAAGGAAAATTACAGCGCCTTCATCGCGATTGCCGCCGAGGGCCGCGATCGCAGCAGCGCCGGCCTTGCGATCAGCGGCAATGACGCAAGCCTTGCGACCGATGTCGACCGCAACACCGTTTTCCTTGCCGACTGGTCGGGCGATGCCATTGTTCTTGGCGCGAACCGGCTCGGTCGGGGTTTGAAGCCCTTCGAGAAGCGGTAAGCCTTACCGCCTCTCTGCTTACCGGCCTTGGGCGCGCCAGCGGCGAACAACGCGTTCGAGCAATTCTTCCTCGCCGCCGGTTTCCTGCCACAATACAGAGAAAAGAGGATCTTCCGAAGCCGGCCGCTTTTCTTCCTCCAGCGTGTCGAGCGCGACACGGATGGGGATCGAAACACCCTCACCGCAGATGATGCATTCGCGGTTGCGCAGCGCCGGGATTGAATCGAGGAAGCCACGGGCGCCCTCAGGCATCGCTGCGCGCACATAGGCCTGGTCGCGGTCGTTGTTGAGGCGCATCGAAATGATCGTACCGCACTGCGAGAGCACGCCTTCGGCAAGGTCCGACGGACGCTGCGTGATCAGGCCCAGCGACACGCCATATTTACGGCCTTCCTTGGCGATACGTTCGAGGATCGTGCGCACAGCGCTTGCTCCGGCAACACGATCCGACGGGATGTAACGGTGCGCTTCTTCGCAGACGAGCAGGATCGGGCGCTGCGGTTCATTGCGCGACCAGATCGCATAGTCGAACACCAGACGTGAAAGCACAGCCACCACGGTAGAGGTAATGTCCGACGGCACACCTGAGACGTCGATGATCGAAATCGGTTTGCCATTGCTCGGCAGGCGGAAAATTTTGCCGAGGAAATCGGTCATTGTATCGCCAACCAGCATGCCCGAGAACATGAAGCTGTAGCGCGGATCGGCCTTGAGCTCTTCGATCTTGCCCTTCAACCGCATGAATGGCGCCGTGTTGGTCGCCTTGTCGAGCTTGCCCATTTCATTCTGGATGATCGTGGTCAGGTCCGAGAGAAGGTAAGGGATGGGCGCATCGACCGTCAATTTGCCGATGCTTTCGGCAAGCCGGTTTTTCGAGCGCGCTTGCAACAGGCACTTGGCCAAAATGTCGCAATCAGCCTGCCGCTCATCGCCCGACGAAGTGACGAACACTTCGCAATGCTCGGCAAAGTTCATCAGCCAATAAGGCATGGCGAGGTTGTTGACATCGTATAACGCGCCATTCCCCTTGAACGCGGCGCTATACTCACCGTGCGGGTCGATCATCACGATATGGCCTTCAGGAGCCATGTCGCAAATCTTGTGCAGGATCAGCGCGGCGCTGGTCGACTTACCGGTACCGGTCGATCCCAGCAGTGCGAAGTGCTTGCCCAGCATGGCATCGACGTAGAGCGAGCCGCGAATATCGCGGGTCGGAAACACGGTGCCGATGTTCACACTGGCACGGCCATCAGCGGCATAAACCTGCTTCAGGTCAGAACTGGAAACGGCAAAGACTTCGGATCCGGGGACCGGATAGCGTGTGACACCACGGCGGAAATTGTAGATCTTGCCGGTCAGGCGTTCCTCGTCGCCTTCGCCAAGGAAATCGACTTGCGCGATAATTGTCTTGGTGTCCTCAAGATCGAGGCGCTGGGTGCGGATATTCGCCAGCAGCCAGAAGGTGCCGACGCGGATTTTGATCTGGCTGCCCACTTGCCCGGCCATTGCAATCGAGGGATCGTGGTGGCTTACCAAGGCGTTGATTAGGGCAGCATCAAGGCTGACCTGAGATCCTGAGCCGGCGATCTCGATCACCGTGCCGATCTTGTGCAAACCGCCACCAGCCGCTTGATGGCTTCGCTGCGCCTGTTGCACACCTACCATTTCAGGATTTTCCGGTCGACCTGCCGGAACAAAGGATTGGGGCGCGGGTTTCGGGGCCGTCGTCGGCATCGCCTGCTGGGGGACTGGATTGGCAGGGCTGGCCGATGCGGCCGCTACGGGCGGGTTCGCCGCTGCAGGTGTGGAAGCCGTCGGGGTGCTAACAGGCGCCGCCGATTGCGGCATCGGTTGCGGCGTTGCCTGCACCGGCGGCGGTGTGTGCTGGGCTGGCTGGTAGGGCGCTGCAGGCCGGGGAACAGGCTGATAGGGCGTCGCGCCTGAAGCGCTCGAATCGGGCGCGCCTTCTCCTGATTGGAAAGGCTGGCCCCGGCCAAATGTACGGCCTGAATAATTGTCGGTCATCTGTTCACCCTGTTGATTTCGCAGGGCCAGACTAGGTCGACGGGGTTAATTTTCAGCTAAAATGCCGGATTTCCGGCATTTCTGCGCCATCCTTACAGGCGGTTGAAGACATAGCCCGCGAACCAGCCGAGAAACAGCGAGACGAGCACCGCGAATGCGCCGTAGAGCAGGCCATATTGCTGTGCCATGATGGTTACAAAACGTTCGAAACCGGTCTTGCTGATCTCTACCACCACGCTGTCATCGGCCATGAT
>DASUDM010000242.1:0-3315 GCA_036275575.1 Sphingorhabdus sp.
CCGGGAAATTTCGCAGATTTTCCATGCCAACGGCCCAACGACCGACCATGTTCAGGCGCATGCCGAGGCTGCAATGAAAACGCTGCCCGAAGCCGATAGCCGCCGCTATATTCGCGGGTGTGCAGGCTTTGCCGGCTTTGCTAAATCGAGCGATGGCCGCGCAACAGTCGCGCAATTCAGCGAAGAAATGGACGCGCGGCTGGGTGATACCTGGCGGCAATGGGGTAGCGAACAGGTCGCGTCCAACTGGGTGGTCGCCAATGATCCCGATCCGATCCAGCTGCCCTATGACCGATATATCAACCATTGGGATGAACCCATGCCCAAAAGCCCTGCATTTGTGCACTATATCGGCACCTATCGCTATCGCTGGGGCAACTATTCACGCACGACCCGTGAAGCGATTGCGGCATTAAAGGCGTAGGTCCGAAACAACCCGTCCAGAAGAACATGACCTATGTTCGCTATAGGCATTGACCCCTGCACAGACTCGGTTTAATCGCACGATTAAATCACACAAAGGAGTCCTGTCATGGCCACAGCCTATATTGTCGATGCCGTTCGTACCGCCGGTGGGCGGCGCGGTGGAAAGCTTGCCGGGGTGCACCCGGTCGATCTCGGCGCAGCCGTTTTCGATGCGATTGCCGACCGCAATGATTTTGACACCAGCGCAATAGACGATGTCATCACCGGCTGCGTCTCGCAAGGTGGCCAGCAGACGATGGATCTTGGCCGCAACGCCGTGCTCGCATCGAAACTGCCCGACAGCATCCCCGCCGTCACCATCGATCGCCAGTGCGGCTCCTCGCAGCAGGCGATGATGTTTGCGGCGCAGGCCGTTATGTCGGGCACGCAGGATATCGTGCTTGCCAGCGGCATCGAAAGCATGACCCGTGTTCCGATGGGTTCGGTCGCGACCTTGTTCATGAAGGAAGGCCTCGGCAACTACAAGTCGCCGCGCCTCGAAGAGAAATTCCCCGGCATCATGTTCAGCCAGTTTGCCGGAGCGGAAATGATCGTCAAGAAGCACGGCTTCACCAAGGATGACTTGGACGCCTTCGCTCTCGCCAGCCACCTGCGCGCGAAGGCTGCTACCGAAGCTGGCCATTTCAAGAATGAAATCGTCGGTATCGAAATCGAAACGCCTGAAGGCAAGGAAGTCCATCTGGTTGACGAAGGCATTCGTTTCGACGCGACGCTGGAAAGCATCGCCGGTGTCAAGCTGCTGCAAGAAGGCGGCGCCATCACCGCTGCCACCAGCTCGCAGATCTGCGACGGCGCATCGGCTGCCCTCATTGTCTCCGAGCAGGCGCTCAAGGATCATGGCCTGACGCCGCGCGCGCGCATCCACCACATCTCGGTGACCGCGGGCGACCCGATCATCATGCTGGAAGAACCGCTTTTCGCTACCGAAAAGGCGCTGAAGAAGGCTGGCATGAAGATCGAAGACATCGATGCCTATGAAGTCAACGAAGCCTTCGCCCCGGTTCCGCTCGCCTGGATGAAATATCTCGGCGCTTCGCATGATCGCCTCAACGCCCATGGCGGCGCAATCGCGCTCGGCCACCCGCTTGGCGCTTCGGGCACAAAGCTGATGGCAACCTTGCTCGGCGTGCTCGATGCCAAGAACGGCAAATATGGTTTGCAGACGATGTGCGAAGGCGGTGGCCAGGCCAACGTCACGATCATCGAACGGCTTTGAGCCCCGTCGCCCCTGCGCAGGCAGGGGCGACGGCCTGCTCACGCAAAACCTAATGAATTAACCTCCAACGGCCCCGGCCTTCACCGGGGCGACGAACAAGAAGGAAATTAGAATGATACTCGACTCATCAGTCGCAGCTGTAGTCACTGGCGGCGCATCGGGCCTTGGTGCTGCCACTGCTCGCGCGCTCGCTGCCAAGGGCGTCAAGGTTGCGATTTTCGACCTGAACGAAGAAAAGGGCAACGCCATGGCTGCCGAAATCGGCGGTGTTTTCTGCAAGGTCAATGTGACTAGCGAGGAAGAAGTCGACGCAGCCTTTGCCAAGGCGCGTGAAGCGCATGGCCAGGAGCGCATCCTCGTCAACTGTGCAGGCACCGGCAACGCGATCAAGACCGCCAGCCGTTCGAAGGAAGACGGCTCGATCAAGCATTTCCCGGTTTCGGCGTTCGAATGGATCATCCAGATCAACCTGATCGGCACCTTCCGCTGCATAGCCAAGTCGGCAGCCGGCATGCTGACGCTCGATCCGCAGGCTGATGGTGATCGCGGCGCGATCGTCAACACCGCTTCGGTCGCTGCCGAAGATGGCCAGATTGGTCAGGCTGCCTATTCAGCGTCGAAGGCTGGTGTTGTCGGCATGACCCTGCCGATTGCGCGCGACCTTTCGAACGAAGCGATCCGCGTCAACACCATCCTTCCGGGCATCTTCAACACCCCGCTGCTCGCCGCTGCGCCGCAGCCGGTGAAGGATGCACTCGGCGCATCGGTTCCCTATCCGAAGCGTCTCGGCAATCCCGAAGAATATGCTGCTCTCGCGATGCTGATGATCGAGAATGGCTATTTCAACGGCGAAGACGTCCGCCTCGACGGCGCCATCCGCATGGCGCCGCGTTGATGCACTATTCGCTCCCGCATGCGGGAGTTTCGAAAGCAGCCAAAGGGCTTGCTTTCCATGACACCCCTCTCGCGCAGCGAGGGGGGTTTCTTTTTACCAAGAGGATGTCCGAATGAGCAATTACACACAGATTTTGTACGAAGTCGAAGATGGCGTTGCGACTATAACACTGCACCGCCCCGACAAGATGAACGCCTTCACTGGCACGATGATGAACGAGATGATTTCGGCCTTTGACGAGATCGACGCCGACGACAATGTCCGAGCTGTCATCGTCACCGGCCATGGCGATCGCGCCTTTTGCGCAGGTGCCGATTTGACGCCGGAAGATGGCAAGCATGTCTTTGCCAGCGGTGAAGCGGTAAGCGACCTTTCCGATACGCGCGTGCGCGATGGCGGCGGCCTGCTGACCCTGCGCATCTACCAATGCAAGAAGCCGGTTATTGCTGCCGTCAATGGAGCCGCCGTCGGCATTGGTGTCACAATGCAGCTCGCCATGGACATCCGCCTTGCAAGCGAAAGCGCGCGTTTCGGTTTCGTCTTTGCCCGCCGTGGTATTGTTCCCGAGGCCGCCTCCAGCTGGTTCCTGCCGCGCCTTGTCGGCCCGCAACAGGCACTGGAATGGTGCTACACCGGCCGCATTTTTGATGCGCAGGAAGCGCTACGGGGCGGGCTCATCCGCTCGGTGCATCCGGCAGGCGAATTGCTGGCAGAAGCA
>DASUDM010000243.1:0-2781 GCA_036275575.1 Sphingorhabdus sp.
ACGAAGCTGACCTGAACCGAACCGGCACGTGCGAATTTCAGAGTCGCGGGGATTTTGGTGCCTTGTTTGAACGGCTTTTTCAGGCCGATGAACATGATGTGCTGGCCGCCAGGTTTGAGGTCGATCGACGCGCCAGCAGGAATGGCAATGCCATCCTTCAACTGGCGCATCTTCATAACGCCGCCATCCATGCTCATCGTGTGGATTTGCACTTCGGCCGCTGAAGGCGAACTGGCTGAAACCAGCCGGTCGGCCATTTTGCCATTGTTGCGAATGGTAAGGAATCCGCCGCCGACGCTCTGGATGGCTGCCGTTTCACGGGTCCATGGATGGCCAATGGCGATTTGGCCTACGGTAAAGCTGTGCGCCAGGACAGGCGCGGCCAGCGCCATAAGGGTAAGCCCGGCCAGTGGGGCGAGTATTTTCGTTTTCATTTTGGAAACTCCGGATATGCCGACGCGCCCGGATTTCGGGCAGATCAGCGGAACTGACTATCTTTCGGGAAAGGTCAGAAAGTAGCCGGAGGCCCGCGTAATGGTGGACGAAGATGATTGGTTTGCCGTAATTGCGGCGTTGCCGTAGGTGCAAACCCGAGCGCCAGAATGAAAAGCAGCGCGATTGCCAGCAAGGGCGCATCGGCCCCGCCCATCGCCGCCATCGATGTGGCGGCATAGGCGCACGCCTTTCCTGCTTGTCCGCTGCTTTCACTATCGTCGTGCGACCCCGGTTTCATCGGTACGGTTATCGCCCGACTCTGCATATCGCCGCTGCCATTCGCGCAGATCATCACGGTAAAGGTCTTGCTGGAAGGGGCGATCATATACCCTGCCGGGATCACCGCTTTCGCCAGCAAAGCAAACGCGACCAGCAGCATGGCGAGCCGGTAGTGGGTGCGCAGCAAGAATCGCAAGGCGAACATGGCTTTGCCTTTAGGCGCGACTTCAGGCCGTGTCAGCCCTGTCGAACAGGGAAGGAGACATTTGGGATGGCTCGAAGGGAATAGTGGCGGAGACGGAGGGATTCGAACCCTCGGTACCGGATTTACCAGTACGACGGTTTAGCAAACCGTTGGTTTCAGCCACTCACCCACGTCTCCTGCGCGATTGGCGTCGGGGGCCTATAGCGAGCAAGCATCTAGGCTGCAATGCCTATTCCACCTAGGCCACGACAGCAATTTCGACTCGTTTGGGCGCGAAAGCGACTCGACTCATCGCCCGTTCATTGTGCGTAGCCTAGCGGGAGACATAGCGTGTTCATCACATTTGGAGGATTGCGACATATGACCGGCCACGCCCTGAAAAAGTTCGGGAACCGTCTGGCACTCGCTTTTGCCGCATTGATACTGGTTGGCCCCGTTGCTGCGGCTCCGGCCCATGCGCAAATCCAGTCGATCGATCCGAATGATGCGATTGATGCAGATCTCGGTACGCCGCCCAAGGTCGAAACGCCGCCTGCGACCGATATACCCACTGATCCTCCGATTGAGGGCAATACGACAGTTGCGCCAACGACAGCCGATCCTGCGGCACCGGGTACCACGCCCGCGCAAGTGCCGGCGGCTGGCGATCCGGCTACCTATCAGCAGGATGACCTTATCGGCGCGGCCGAGGGCGTTTTTGGCAAGGGCGCGCAGGGTCTAGCCAAGCTGATAGAGGATATCCTCAAAAAGCAGGGGCAGCCCAATGGTTATATTGTCGGTCGCGAAGGCGGCGGCGCGCTTGTAGTTGGCCTGCGATACGGTTCGGGTACATTGCACCACAAGGTTGAAGGGCAAAAGCCGGTATATTGGACCGGCCCTTCGGTCGGCTTTGATGCCGGTGCCAATGCAGGTAGCACCTTTGTCCTGGTCTATAACCTCTACGATACCGAGGATTTGTACCGCCGCTTCCCCTCGGGCGAGGGCGTCGCCTATCTGGTGGGCGGATTCAACGCATCTTACCTGCGGCGCGGCGATATTGTGTTGATCCCGATCCGCGTCGGGGCCGGGCTGCGGCTTGGTGCCAATGTCGGCTATATGAAGTTTTCGAAGAAGCAGCGCTGGCTGCCATTCTGATAACGCCCCGGGTCGCACCGAAAAGGGGCTAATGGGCGTCCTTCGGGACGCCCTTTTTTATTTCGCGCGGACTTCTTCCATGCGCTTCAGGTAGCGAGCCAGAACGTCGATTTCCAGGTTTACGGCGCGTCCCTCAGCCAGTTCGGCCAGTGTGGTGACATCCCAGGTGTGCGGGATGATGTTGAGCGTGAAATGCGCGCGACCATCGCTGGCGTCGGTCACGCTGTTCACCGTAAGCGAAACGCCGTCGACGGTGATCGAACCCTTCGCGGCAATATAGGGCGCGAGCGCAGCGGGGGCAGCGATCGTCACTTTGTGCGAATCGCCGACAGGTTCGACCGAAAGCACGTCGCCAACGCCATCGACATGGCCGGTGACGATATGTCCGCCCAGTTCATCTCCGACCTTGAGCGCGCGTTCGAGGTTGAGGCGGCGGCCCTTGGTCCACATTCCGCCTGCTGTCTTGCTGACGGTTTCGGCGGAGGCATCGACCGCGAACCAGTCCGCGCCTTTATCGACCACGGTCAGGCAGCAGCCCGAACAGGCGATCGATGCGCCCATATCGACGCTGCCCATGTCGTAGCTGCACTGGATGACAAGCCGCAGGTCGCCGCGTTGCTCGGCGGTGGTGATGGTTCCGATGTCGGTGACTATGCCTGTGAACATGGGATGGCCTCGTAGACTTCGAATCTATCCTTGCCAAGCATCCGCGTGTCGGAAAGCTGCCA
>DASUDM010000244.1:0-3295 GCA_036275575.1 Sphingorhabdus sp.
AAGGGCATTGTTCATTCCGAACGGACACCCGCAGCAGAACGTTCGACCGGTTCACCGATCAGCGGCATGCAAACATGGCTCGCGCTGCCGGATGGCAAGGAGGAGATCGATCCTGCCTTTGAACATGTCGCTGCAGACCAATTGCCGCAAATTGACGGCGATGGCGTGGTGGCACGGGTGATTATGGGCAGCCTGTGGGGTGTGACCGCTCCGACAACCCAGCATGCCGAAACGATTTATGCTGATATAGCCATGAATGCCGGCGCATCTCTGTTGATCGACGCTCAGGCCGACGAGCGCGGGATTTTGGTTGCAATGGGAAGTGCGAGCCTCGACGGGCAGGCTCTCGAAACCCACAGCCTCTATATCTTGCAGCCCGGCGTACCAATGACATTGCGAGCGTCAACCGATGCACGCATAATGTTGTTGGGCGGTGAAGCCTTCAAAACCCCGCGCCATGTGTGGTGGAATTTTGTCAGTTCTTCGCGCGATCGCATCAATCAGGCGAAGGACGATTGGCGTGCCGGGCGTTTCCCGATTGTGCCGGGGGATGATAAGGAATCGATACCAATTCCAGAAATTCCACTGACGCGCAGCTGAGTTTATTGAATTATACAATAATATTCTGAAATTCCCTGCTAATAACACGTCTCGAAACGAAGTTGCGGGGAAGATTGTGCTCGATACTACTCTAAAACGTGTATTACTTTCGACAGGGGTAGAGCTTGATGCATGTGTGATGGGTGATCCAGCCAATCCACCCATCATTTTCCTGCACGGTTTTCCTGAATCGCATCGCACTTGGCGGCATCAATTGCTTGCCTTGTCCGACGAATATTATTGTATCGCCCCTGATCAGCGCGGCTATCGCAATTCTTCAAAGCCAACGGATGTTGGCGATTATACGATCGACAAATTGACTGCCGATGTTTTCGCACTGGCCGATGCATTCGGGATCGAGCATTTCACCATAGCCGGACATGACTGGGGTGGTGCGGTGGCCTGGAGTGTTGCGCTGAATGGCCAACCCGGCGGACTTCGTCCCAGTTTTGCCGGGCGGGTGCAGCGGGCGATGCTGGCCAATGCGCCGCATCCTTGTCTCTACCAGCGCGCGCTGGTGAACGATCCCGCCCAACGTGCCGCCGCACAATATGTCCGGCTATTCCGCGAACCAGCGAGCGATGCCGTGATTGAGCAGGGTGGGTTGCTCGCGCTGCTCGAAAAAGCCTGGGGGTGGCAAAAGCCTGCTGCACTGGAACAGGTTGAAGCGGACGACCTGTTAGTGGGATGGGAGGATCGGAAAGCCGCACGCGCGATGATCAACTGGTATCGTGCGTCCGAAATGCTGGTGCCTGCGGTGGGCGATGCTGCGCAGGTACCCGAATGGGCTGCTGGCGCGTTTCCACGCCTCAACATTCCTACCTTGCTGGTCTGGGCGATGGAGGATCGCGCGCTGCCGCCATCGAATATCGAGGGCATACAGGAATTGGTGCCGGATCTGGAACTGGTGAAGCTGGAAGGCTGCGGCCATTTCGTGACTTGGGAAAAGCCGGAGCCGGTGATCGCGGCTATGCAGGGTTTTCTGCGCCGAACCATTTGATCGTGCTGCCATGTGGATGACAGGTTGCAAGGTGCAGTTTTTCGCCTGTTGGCCAGAGATCGAGCCGTAGCTGCATTGGCGAGACGGCCGGCGGATCGGGCTCAAAGCGCAGCCAGACCAGCGGTCGTTCTGAAGACGCCGTTGCAGCGGCTTGTGCGATCGCCTTTTCCATCCTTTGCTGCGCTTTGCGAGGGGGATATTGCCAGAACACGCTGTGCATCACGACGCGGGCTATGCCTTCATCCTGATGTTCCCGCAGCCTGGATTCGATCCATTCGGCAGCATCGCCTGCATCGACAACTGGCGGATATTGGCGCGCGATTGTAATAGCCGCTTCGAGGCGGGAAAGCCGGTCTCGTTGATCTGGCCAGCAAAAAGCGAGCAAGCGTGCCGCGATGTCGTCCTTTCCCACATCAAGAGGGTTTTGATCGACACCTCTTCGGGAGACAATTTGCGGCCAGATGCCATTGGGTGTCGCACCGTGCCAATCCGGCTTGAGATGGACGAGACCATCGACTGGCCCACCGGAATAGCTACCAAGAACATAGTGGAACCGATCAAGGTTGAGATTAAGGCCCGCACTGGAACCTAGCTCCAATATCTCCACGGGCATGGCGAGTCGCTTTGCGGCGACCATCAATCCGGCCATGAGTGCGCCGCTGCGCCCGACTTCGTTGGTTTGTGGTGGGTTGTCCAGCCAAGGATAAAGCCAATCATCCCATTCGATGAGAACACGGCCCAGGGTCGCCGCAAAATTGCCAGTGCCCGCATGGTACAGTTCGGATAATTCCCTATCCTGTCCAGAACGCGCCAAAGCGTGCAAACCGCCAGCGATGCGCAGTTTCAGGGCGTCTGCCATTGGATCGCCGGGCCAATCGAGGGTGCGAGCACCGGTGCGGCTGTTGTAGTCGAGTATGTCTGCCAATGTTTCGAGTATCTCGGCCGTCAGCGGCGAGTGCATCGCACGGCAAGTGGATGCCTGCTGGCGAAAGGCATTTCGGATGGCTTCGGACATGCACAACTCCTTGCCCTTGCTGCATCGCACAAGTAAAGCGCGCCCACAATGACTGCGCCAATCATCTTTGCCATCCCGAAGGGACGGATTCTCGACGAAGCCTTGCCGCTGATGCAGGCTGCGGGAATCGAACCCGAAGCGGCCTTTTTCGACAAGGAAAGCCGCGCGCTGATGTTTGCCACCAACGATCCCGGTGTGCAGATCATCCGTGTGCGCGCATTCGACGTGGCGACCTTTGTCGCCCATGGCGCGGCGCAGGTCGGCATCGTCGGTTCCGACGTGATTGACGAGTTTGATTATTCCGAACTCTACGCCCCTGTGGACCTTGATATCGGCCATTGCCGTATCTCAGTTGCCGAGCCTGCCGAGCTCGCAGCGACCGACGATCCACGCAGTTGGAGCCATGTCCGCGTCGCAACCAAATATCCTAACCTGACCCGCAAGCATTTCGCAGCACGCGGGGTGCAAGCCGAGTGCGTGAAGCTCAACGGTGCGATGGAAATCGCGCCTCTGCTTGGGTTATCCAGCCGTATTGTTGATCTCGTCTCGTCGGGTAAGACGCTCAAGGAAAATGGACTGGTAGAGGTCGAAAAAATCGCAGAAGTCTCGGCTCGGCTTGTTGCCAACCGGGCGGCTTTTAAGACCGATGCCCGTGTTTCCGAACTTGTCGAGAAATTCCG
>DASUDM010000245.1:0-3666 GCA_036275575.1 Sphingorhabdus sp.
CAATTTCGACGTCAAATATATCAAGATGGATACCAATGCCCGTTTGAACACCACAGCTGCTGGCATCCAGCGCGTCGGCGTTGACATTGATCCGCTCGTCTTTGGCGTAGGCGTGGGCTTCAAGCTCTAACCACGCATTTATAAGCTCCTCCCTCTAGAGGCGGGTTCGCAAGAGCCCGCCTCTTTTTTATGCCCGATTGGTGTGAGAGCAGAGACGACGCGCCGCGACCGCGCTAGCTGAATTCAGCAGCAATCGTCTTGATTGCCCTGGTTCTTCTTGCGCCGGTCATTGGCAGCATGGCAGCCCTTGTTGCAGCAACCATGGTCCGAAGGTGCTGCGGGATCTGCGGGGATGTCGATACGGTCCATTCCGCCCATGCAGTTCGAAACAAGGATCGAGCGTGCCTGCGCGGCGGCCGGCAAAGGCATTGAAAGCGCTATGACTGACAACAAGGCAATGAAAGGGTTGATCCGACGCTCATTCATCGACCGGCGCATCCTCGTCAATCAGGATGCGCAAGGCTGCTCCGTCCAGATCTTCGAACTGACCACTACGCAGCGACCAGAAAAAGGCGCCGAGGCCAAGAAGGCCAAGTCCGAGTGCGATCGGGATGAGGAAGGCGATGCCCGTCACTTCGCCGCGCCCTTAAGCCGAAGCGCGTTGGCAACGACAATCACCGACGAGCCTGACATCGCGAGTGCAGCAATCAGCGGCGTGACCATGCCCATAATCGCCAAGGGCACCGCGATCACATTATAGCCGATCGCCAGTGCGAAATTCTGGCGCACGATCCTTTGCGTTGCGCGAGCCGCACGGATGGCAATGGCGACGGGCGCCAGACTGTCCCCCATGAATACTGCATCGGCCGCATTTTGGCCTGCGTCGCTCGCCGAGGCAGGAGCCAGCGAGGCATGGCCTGCGGCAAGCGCCGGCCCATCGTTTAAGCCGTCGCCGATCATCAAAACCTTGTGCCCTGCCGCAGCCAGACGCGAGATTGTGTCCAATTTGTCCTGCGGGTGCATGCCGGTCTGCGCTGTCAGGCCCAATGTGCGCGCTACTGGCTGGACGGCTTCGGCCCGGTCGCCGGATATGATGCTGCTTTCGATGCCCAGCGCCTGCAATTGGTGCAGCGCCGATTGCGCATCGGGCCGCATGCCATCTTCAAAAGTGAGGAGAATCGCCGGTGCATCGCCCTGCCTGAATTGAGCGGCTAGCGACGCACCGGCGCTCCTCGCATCGGGGCGCTCGAAACGGACCCTCTCCGACCCGTACAGCGCCTCGACCCCTTGACCGGCAACTTCCTGGATATCTGTAATGTCGGCTGCCGAAACGCCTTCGGCTTCAAGCGCGCGGCGCAAGGCTTGCGACAGCGGGTGGCGGCTGGCGCGCGCCAAGGCCAACGCGACCGGTTTAGCCGATGCGGGAAGCGCGTCATGGTTCGCCAACTCGGGGCGGCCCAAAGTCAGCGTGCCGGTCTTGTCGAACAGCGCCCGGTCCACTTCGGCCAACCGCTCAAGCGCCGAACCGTCTTTGACCAAAATTCCCCTTTTCATCAGTGCGCCTGCAGTAACGATTTGCGCAGCGGGAACCGCAAGGCCAAGTGCACAGGGGCAGGTGATGATGAGCACTGCAACCGCAATCAGCATCGATTGGTGCCAGCCAGCCCCTGCCAGCATCCATCCCGCAAAGCTCAATAGCGCAAGTGTATGGACGGCTGGTGCATACCAGCGCGCGGCGCGATCAGCTATTCGGACATAACGCGACTTCGACTGCCCGGCATCTTCCATCAGCCGTGCGATGTCAGCCAAAGCAGTAGAGGCACCCGCAGCGGTGATCCGCACCTCGACCGGCCCGTCAATGTTGAGCGTTCCGGCATGCACCACATCACCAACAGAAACCGTTACCGGATTTGATTCTCCGGTGAGTAAGCTGAGATCAAAATGCGACCGGCCTTTGACGATAATACCGTCGGCAGCCAGCCTTTCGCCTGCTGCTATTAACATCACCATGCCCGCTTTCAGCGCATCCGCATTGACCCAGCTCGAGGTTCCGTCGTCAGCCAGCACCAGCGCGCCAGCTGCTTTATGTTTGAGCAATGCAGAAACGCCATCGCGCGCGCGATCGCGCATCACACTGTCAAGCCAACGACCGGTGAGCAGGAAGAAGAGAAGCATGACGACGCCATCGAAATAGGCGTGTGGGCCGCTGACAAAGGTTTCGTGCAATGACAGCGCCGTCGTGAGGGTGACTCCGATAGCAATCGGCACATCCATATTGGTGCGCCGGTTTTTGAGCGCATTCCATGCCGAGCGGAAAAAGGGTCGGCCCGAATAGGCAACGGTCGGCAGGGCGATCAGCGCGGAAAGCCAATGGAACAGGTCTTTCGTTCCGCCGCTTGCCCCCGACCACACTGAAACCGAAAGCAGCATGATGTTCATCATCGCAAAGCCGGCTACGGCCATTGCCTTCAGCAGCTCACGGCTGCTCTCATCGGTAAAGCCCGCAAGCTCATCGCCCAAAGGTTGGGATTCAAATCCCAAAGCGGCAATCGCGCGCTGGATTTCAGGAATGGTGGTTTCAGGCAGGTGGCTGATCGCCACGCGCTTAGCGGTGAAATTGACCCTTGCCGCTGCGATACCAGGCACCTGCGACAAACCATTTTCGAGCTTCGAAATGCACCCTGCGCAACGCATGCCCGGCACCGCGAACAGTGTTTCCGGCAGAGCCGCGATTGATGCGCTGGGTGCAGGGGCGTTCATTGGATATCCGCCACCATTCGATAACGGTCACTTGCGCGTTTCACTTCCACCCGGAGCAACCAGCGACCTGCGGGCAATGCTTCGCGCGAGACATAGCTGCCGTCACCTTGCGATGCGAATTGCAGCACCCTTTCCGGTGCGCGGCCCAGCGGATGTTCCGCTTTGGCCGAAACAACGAAGTTGAGGCCGGCAACGCCATTGTCGTCGACGACCAGGCGGACCTTGTCTCCGGTTGCGCGTGCGGCGGTAACCGTCCAGCCCAGCTTTGCCTCTTTGTCAGCTTCGGCCAGCCATTCATTATATTGCTGGCTGGCGACATAGCTGTTGTCGACCACAGTGCCGCCAAAGGTGCCAACGGCGACCTTGGCCATGTAGATGTTGACTGCAATCACGATCCCGAAAAATCCGATGAGGATCGCCGCCATGTGATAGCCAGTGAAGGGTTTGACTGTCTGGTTGCTCATTGTCCTGCCTCCGGGCGTTCGAAGCGCACGCTGTCGCTATCGCCCCGTTCATTTCCGGTCAGCGCCTCTGCCTGGATGTCGAAATCGGTGCGCGCCGGACCCTCGGCCGGAGCGACAACAAACAGCCGCACCTTCTGCACCGTATCGGGCGCAACCGACAATTCGATCCGGTCAGATGCCGTTTCACGCGAACCCGTGGTTGTCCAAGCAACCGCACCGGGGAAATTCTTGATCACCAAGGCGACTTTGCGCTGTCGTGTTTCCATGTTGCGCACCTTGACGGTGTAGTTGTTGCGGATCGAGCCATCCGAGAGCTGCACGTAAAGCGGGTTGCGATCATGCTGCACGGTCAGGTCAAGGCGGGTGCGCTGGCCAAGCGTGAACAGCATGGCAAGGCCGATCGCCGACCAGATACCGAAATAGATGATCGTGCGCGGACGGA
>DASUDM010000246.1:0-2026 GCA_036275575.1 Sphingorhabdus sp.
CCTCAATCATCGGAAGCGAAAATGCGAGCGTCGCATCGCGGATCAGCGGAAATTGCGGGCGCAAATCCTCTGGCGCAGGCGGACGGTTGGCCTTGTACTGGTCATAAATTTCGTTGCGAAAACTTGTCCCTGCCTTGTCGAGTACAACCGCCATGTGGGTTGGCCCGTCGGCTGCATGCAGGTCGCTCGCCAGTTTCCACAGCATGTTCGAATAGCCCGCAACCGCGCCCACAGGCACGCCTTGCGGATTGGTCAGCGGCGGCAGGCTGTAATAGGCGCGAAAGATGTAGGCGGAACCATCGACGAGGTAGAGATGCTTGTGGTCGGACATGTCGCACCGGATAGCAGCGACCACGCCGAGAGTCTTGCCTAATCAGGCAGTTTCGAGTGATGGTGACGGCAATTTCATCCGCATGATCGGCGGCGCATCGCGATCGATACGAACAATCTTGGGGACGCCCTGCGCCATATATTGCCAGCGGAAGAACCGCACGGTCGTGATGTGCCCCACAGTCGCCGATTGCATCCGCCGGTGAGACAGCAGCGATGGCAGATTATAATCCGCAATCCAGCTCATCGACCATTTGCGGCCCCGTGCCGCCATCCATTCAGCCGTGCCTGCCCAAAGCGCGGCGAATGCACGGCCCAAGCGGTGGTCAGGGTGTATCCAAAGCCCGGTATCCCAGATTGCCGTGTCGGGAACTTCAAAACACAGGCGCACCATGGTTTCTTCAAACGGGGCCGTACCGACCCAGGTAATTCCAACAAATTCGTCACGTGCGTTGTAGGCGGCAAGGCAGGTCAGGCCTTGGCCGAAACGGCGGGCCTGCTCCTCAGCATTTGCGTCAATTTCCAGAGATGCCAGTTTTTCTGGCGCAATCGGTTCTACCCGATACCCACGCGGCATTTTCGGCATTCCTGCGACAGGAACAGCAATAAGCGTGTAGCGACTATAGCCTAAAACTCCGGCGCGCGTTGCCAAACGCGCGGCCGCGTATGAGAGCACTCCGGCAATGCCGAGAAGTTTGAGGGCAGTATAATCGGGCACGCAGTCTATCCTGTTGCTAGCCCTTAACGCCCCAGTTCAAAAATTCTCTTAACCTGAAATGGTCAGGGAAGTTCATCACCCCAGATCCGATCGGTTTGGATATATCCGACCCGTCCATCCACATCGAAGCGGCACCAGCCTTGCTGGCATTCATCAATCCTGCCAACCACGCCCTTTTCAACGCGCCAGGATATGCGCGATGTCGAAGACGCCTCTTCACGCATCACCGAGATGCCGGGGGCGGTAACCATCGCTGTGCGATCAGGGCTTAGCAGGCGGACATGCATCCATCCCTGATCCCCGTCGGGGTCCTCGATCTTGCGCCAGACTTCGTGTACTGCGACAACCTTAACCGGAAGGAACTGGCGCTTATAGACCCATTTCACCGGAAATTCGGTGCTTGGCCCCGTTCTCGTGCGGGCCTCTGCTTCATCAATGGAGGCCCAATAAGGTGTCTTTTTGCTCGTTTGGGCAACCGCGACACTCCCCGAAATCGCAATGGCTATCACCAACAACGAACTTACGATAATTTTCATTTATTCCAGTAACCTGCTACCCCAGTTTCCCATGTATAGTGTAAGCAATGCCGACAGTTCAAGGGTGATAGCTTGACGTTGCGCTTCTTCCCGCCATAGGGTTTTTGGCATGACCCAATTTCAACGCATCGAACGGCCGCGCATAGCTGTCACCCGCAAGCTCTTGCCCCAGATTGAAGCGCGCATGGCAGAGTTATTCGATTGCCGGTTCAATGTTGACGATCATGAAATGTCGGCAGACGAAATTGCGGGCATCATGCAAGATGCAGATATACTGGTGCCGACCGTTACCGACCGCATTGATGCGGAATTGATCGCGCGCGCACCCGCTTCACTCAAGATGTTTGCCAATTTTGGTGCAGGTGTGAACCATATCGATCTGGCCGCAGCGAAATCGAAAGGCATCCTTGTCACCAACACGCCGGGCGTATTCACCGACGAT
>DASUDM010000247.1:0-4367 GCA_036275575.1 Sphingorhabdus sp.
ACGATGAAGGTTGCGGCATCATCCGACCAGGGGATGATGTCGATCTTTTCGCCCTGCATTTCCTGGACAACCGCCTGAACGCGGCTGCCCTTCATACCGACGCAAGCGCCAACCGGGTCAATCGAGCTGTCATAGCTGATAACGCCGATCTTCGCACGGCTGCCCGGATCGCGGGCTGCGGCCTTGATTTCGATGATGCCATCGTAAATTTCGGGCACTTCCTGCGCGAACAGCTTTTTCATGAAATCGGGGTGGGCGCGGCTGAGCAGGATCTGCGGACCGCGATTTTCGCGGACAACCTTCATGATCAGCGCACGAACGCGGTCACCGGGGCGAACCACTTCGCGCGGGATTTGCTGGTCGCGGCGGATGACGCCTTCTGCACGGCCCAGATCGACCACGACATGGCCGAACTCGACCGACTTCACGACACCGGTGATGATTTCGCCAGCGCGATCCTTGAATTCTTCGTACTGGCGCTCACGCTCGGCATCGCGCACCTTCTGGAAGATAACCTGCTTTGCCGACTGCGCGTCGATGCGGCCCAGATCAACCGGGGGCAGCGGATCAACGATGAAGTCGCCAACCTTGGAACCCGGCTGCAGCTTTTCGGCCTGCTTCAGGTCCACCTGCTTGAAATAATCGTCGACCGCTTCGACAACCTCAACAACGCGCCACAGGCGAAGGTCGCCGGTCTGGGTGTCGAGCTTGGCGCGAATATCGTTTTCAGCGCCATAACGGGCACGCGCAGCGCGCTGGATGGCTTCTTCAAGTGCCTCGACGACGATCGCCTTGTCGATCATCTTTTCGCTGGCAACAGCATTGGCAATTGCAAGCAGTTCGGCCTTGTTGGCTGCAATCGGACTGGCCATGACTTTAGTCTTCCTGTTCTACGTCGGGGTTGTCTTCGTCGATTTCGTCGGCCCCGGCGCTGTTGAGCGGCGCAGTCGACGCAATCAGCCGGTCTGTCAAGACCAGCTTGGCGGAATGGATGTTGGAAAAGGCAATATTGTGGGTGGCACCGGTGCGATCGGTGATCGAAACATCTTGGCCGTCCACGCCCGCGAGCTCGCCACGAAACCTTTTCTGGTTTTCGATAGCTTCGATCGCTTCAATCTTTGCCTCATGCCCTGCCCAATCGGCGAAATCCTTTAGGCGGGTCAGCGGCCGGTCTATGCCGGGCGAACTGACTTCAAGCCGATAAGCTTCTTCGATCGGATCAAGCTCGTCAAACAGATCCGAAATACGGTGCGACAGCGTCGCACAATCATCGATGACCAACTGCCTCGTATCCGGACGTTCGGCCATTACCTGCAGTGTCGGCTCGTCAGAGCCCTCCGCGCCGCGTTCAAACCATGCCACGCGCACAAGATCGAACCCCAGGGCTTTGGCCTCTGGTTCGATGATAGCAGCAAGCTTTTTCAAGTCGGGCATGGTGTTCCAAATTCAGAATGGCATTGCGAATGGCCGATTGCGCCGGCCCCTTTCGGCGCCAGCCCCTCCAGTGTTTCGCAATGTCGGGATAAACCCCATCTAGGCTGGCGCGCACCGAAATGCAACCCTCTTGCCAAGCCAGAGCTGCATTCACATCTAAAACCCACAATTCAAGAGGAGACCTCCCCCAATGATACGCAGTTTCAGTTTGGCAGCCGCCAGCCTTATTGCAGTCGCTTGTACCCCCTCTTCAGGCAATGCCGAAGTATCGAAGGGCCCCAAGCCTTTCGAAGCCACGACGATCGCCACCTTTAACGAGCCTTGGGCGATGAGCTTTGTTCCCGGCACGCCTTATGCGCTGATTACGGAAAAGAGCGGCAAGCTGAAATTGTGGCAAGCCGATGGTCCGGTCCGCGATGTAGCGGGCGTTCCGGCAGTGGATTATGGCGGCCAGGGCGGGTTCGGTGATGTCATTGTCGCACCCGATTTTGAGTCTTCGGGCCTGATCTATCTCAGCTGGGTTGAGGCTGGCGCCAACGATACCCGCGGCGCCGTCGTAGGTCGTGCGAAACTTGAATATCAGGGCGATCAACCCAAGCTCGTCGGACTGCAAAAAATCTGGGAGCAGAACCCGAAAGTCACCGGCCGCGGCCATTATGGGCATCGCCTCGCCTTCTCGCCCGACGGAAAATATCTGTTCATCGCTTCGGGCGAACGACAGAAGTTCGACCCTGCCCAGGATATGAACGCCAATCTTGGCAAGGTTCTGCGCATTTTCCCGGACGGCAGTGTGCCGAAGGACAACCCGTTTTACGATCCCGCCAATCCGGTGAAATCCCAGATATGGTCGTTGGGCCATCGCAATCCGCTCGGCCTTACCTTCGATGACAAGGGTCGATTGTGGAACCAGGAAATGGGGCCACGCGACGGCGATGAGCTCAACCTCGTCAAACGCGGTGCCAATTACGGATATCCAAAGGCCTCTAACGGCGATCATTATGATGGCCGTGATATTCCCGATCACAAGCCCGGCGACGGTTTTGAAGCGCCCAAGGCCTATTGGGTACCCGCAATCTCGCCCGGTGGCCTGCTATTCTACAATGGCGACCTGTTCCCATCGTGGAAAGGATCGTTGTTCATCGGCGGGCTTGGCGGCGAAGCGTTGATCCGAGTAAAGGTGAATGGCGAGACCGTCGAGAAGGCCGATCATTGGCCGATGGACGCGCGCATCCGCGAAGTCGAGCAAGGCCCCGACGGCGCGCTTTGGCTGCTGACCGACGGAAAAGATGGGCGCCTCTTGAAGCTGACGCCCGCTACGAACCAATCAGCCAACAACTAACCGGCAGGGTTTGTGCCAGCGAGGTCCGCAATGAAACTGCGGACCCGCTTCGCATTTACACCGAGGTCGCTGATGCCAACGCGGCTGATCGACCGCATGTCGACAATGCTGCCCGTACCATCTTCGGTGGGTCGAACGCGGATCACGACATCGTCCTTGAACCGGAAGAAACGAGTAGTTTCGGTCGCTTCCAGCCGTCCCTCAATCGGGTCAGATACCGCGATTTCCCATCCGCGAACCTTTGCCAATCGTTCGGCCTTGGCAATGACTTCGGCTACCGGCATGGCAATGCGCACCGAACGGATATCCCCATAGGCCTTGCCATGAATAGCCGCCCAGCGCTGCAGCGGATTCATGCCTTTCATTTCGGGATCGTCTTCGCCCGGAATCTGGTCGAGATTGTCGGCGCGGACAGCAAGCATGCGGAACTGCGGCGGATCGGCCAGGTCGGTTGAAATGTCGTGGATCGCAGGAACGGAGCGCGCGGTATAAGCAAAGCTCAACAGCCACAGCGCCAATGCGCCACCCAGCGCCATCCCTGCCCAACGGAGCGGCCTCGCGGCCACCCGCCCCTTTCGCTTGGCCCACCAACCGACAACAAATCCGCCCAAAAGGGCAAGCAACGCTGCGCCAAATGCAATCATCAGCAATTGGAAACCGAACCGGAAATCCCAAAGCCCCCAGCCTGAGCCAAGTGCCCCGGCAAGTGCGATCAGGATCGAACCAAGGCCAAGCCCGAATATCGTTTTCCCGCTCTTGTTGGAGGCGCGCGTTGCGATTGGCGGTGCGACAGCGGATGGCTGGCTTTCATTGACGGGAGCGGCAGCTTGCGCCTCTGTGGACGGTTGCGATGCGGCTTCATTGCTGGTGTTCGGTTGGTCTCCGATTTGCATTTTCCGGCTCCCCTAGAAATTATCGATGCAACGCTAGCGCAATTATGGCGAATGCCAAAGTAAATCAAATGTTCGCCGCCAAACCCTGCAGCCAAAAAACATGGACAAATGCGCCGCTCGCTGACAAGGCCGCCCGCGATGACTATGGACCCGGCCCTGAAGCGCCGCGCGACGCGGTTCGTGCTGTTGACCGTGCTCATCTATTCGATGGGTTTCGGCATCATCATGCCTGTCCTGCCAGACCTGATCAAACATCTCGCGCATGTCGATTCCGCAGAAGCCGCGCGGATTGGCGCCTGGATTGGTGCGACATACGGGCTTTTCCAGATTCTCCTTATGCCCGCCGTCGGCAATCTTGGTGATCGCTTTGGTCGACGGCCCATTTTTCTGGTTTCGCTTTTTGCTTTTGGCTTCGATTTCCTCCTGATGGGCCTTGCCCCCAGTATCGGCTGGCTGTTTGTCGGGCGTGCGATTGCGGGTGGATTGGGCGCTGTTTTCGGGCCAGCCAATGCGGCAATGGCGGATATGTCGAGCCCCGAAGAACGGGCCGCCAGCTTTGGCAAAGTCGGTGCGGCATTCGGCCTGGGCTTTATTTTCGGCCCCGTCATCGGCGGTTTGCTGGGTGATTTTGGGCCGCGTGTTCCCTTTTATGTCGCTGGCGCGCTGGCCATTGCAAATGGCATTTACGGCTTTCTCGTATT
>DASUDM010000248.1:0-2051 GCA_036275575.1 Sphingorhabdus sp.
GACTAGCGGCGAGCATATTCCCATTTGTGAAACATGAGCGCGACTGTCGAAATCTTCACCAAATTCGCCTGCCCCTTTTGTTATCGGGCGAAGGCGCTGCTCGATTCCAAAGGGGTCAGCTACACCGAACGCGATGCCAGCGGCGGGCCGGCGCGCGATGACATGCTGGCGCGTTCGAACGGGCGGACAACGGTTCCGCAAATCTTTATCGATGGCCACCATGTGGGCGGTTGCGATGATCTGATGGCATTGGAGCAGGCGGGCAAACTCGATCCGATGCTGGCGGGATACTGATCCAATGATCGCCTATGATCTTGTCTGCAAGGCAGGCGCGCACCGGTTTGAGGGCTGGTTCGGTTCATCTGCAGATTTTGAAAAGCAACAGCTTGGCGGGCTGTTGTCGTGCCCTGTTTGCGGTGACCCGGCAGTCGAAAAGGCTGTGATGGCCCCCAATGTCGGCCGCAAGGGCAACCAGTTGCCGAGCGCACCCCGCGCACATGAAGGTGAGGAAGCCGTTGCAGTGGCCAATATACCCGCAATGCCTGCCGAGATGGTCGAAATGATCGGCAAGCTTGCCGAGATGCAGGCCAAAATGCTGGAGAAATCCGATTGGGTCGGTGATCGCTTTGCCGACGAAGCGCGGGCGATCCACTATGGTGATGCACCCGATCGTATCATCCATGGCAGTGCAACGATTGAAGATGCGCGCGATCTGCACGAAGAAGGCATTTCCGTCGCGCCCCTGCCGCTGCCATTCGTCCCCCCTGACGCCAAAAATTGACGCTCCGCACCCCTGCGGCTAAGGCGACCAAGGCGCGCCCGTAGCTCAGCAGGATAGAGCATCAGATTCCTAATCTGGGGGCCACAGGTTCGAATCCTGTCGGGCGCACCAATAAAAAAGCCCGCCTCGGTATGGCCGGGCGGGCTCTTTCCGATTATTGGAATGTGCTTACTTGGTTGCTTCCTTGGCAGCGTCACCAGCGGCCTTGGCAGCATCGCCAGCAGCGGCAGCGGCTTCACCGGCAGCTTCCTTGGCTTCCGCGCCAGCTTCAGCAGCAGCATCGCCGGCCGCATCTGCTGCACCTTCAGCAGCGTCGACAGCTTCTTCGGCAGCTGCATCAACAGCTTCGCCGGTCGCTTCAACAGCTTCACCGGTTTCTTCGGCAGCCTTGTCAGCTTCCTGCGTACCGCAGGCAGCAAGCGGGGCGAGCAAAATCGCAGCGACCGCTACTTTTGTGAGTTTTTTCATGCAATCTTCCTCCCCGGATGGATTCCGGAAAGGGCAAGCTATGCAGCAGGCTCAGGCGATGCAAGCGGAATTCGCATTACACCGCCGGATGGCAAGCTCAGAGGCATGCCTCGAGGTAAGGCTGATCAAAGCCGAACTGGCGTGCCTTTTCAAGCGTATAGGGTCGAACGCCGCCCGAAACGAAGTCGCCGATGATCTTGCCGTCAGCATCTTCGTCGCGATATTCGAACTTGAACAGTTCCTGCGTCACGATCACGTCGCCTTCCATCCCGATCACTTCGGTGATGTTGGTCGTGCGACGCGAACCGTCGCGCAGGCGCTTGACCTGAACGATCAGGTCGACCGATTCCGCGATCTGGCGGCTGATGGCCTCCTTGGGGATCTTGATATCGCCCATGAGGATCATGTTTTCCATACGGCCAAGGCATTCGCGCGGGCTGTTGGCGTGAAGCGTGCACATCGACCCGTCGTGGCCGGTGTTCATCGCCGCCAGAAGGTCGAAGCATTCTGCGCCACGGATTTCGCCCAGGATGATGCGGTCGGGGCGCATACGCAAAGCGTTGATGACGAGGTCGCGGATGGTGATCGCGCCCTGGCCTTCCAAGTTCGCCGGACGGGTTTCGAGCGGCAGCCAGTGCGGCTGCTGGAGGCGAAGCTCGGCCGCGTCCTCGATGGTGATCACGCGCTCGCCCGGGTCGATCATCTTAGATAGCGCGTTGAGCATCGTCGTCTTGCCGGAGCCGGTGCCGCCCGAGATGACGACGTTGAAGCGGCTCGCACCGGCGATCTTGAGGAAGGTCGC
>DASUDM010000249.1:0-3637 GCA_036275575.1 Sphingorhabdus sp.
CGATGGGGTAGAAATTGATGAGCGGCTATTTGACTTGATTACAGGGAATCCCAGGGTGATGCCGCATATTCACCTGAGCCTCCAGGCAGGGGACAACCTCATCCTGAAGCGCATGAAACGGCGCCATTCGCGCGAACAAGCTATCGAAATCGTTGCACGAATGAAGGCCAAGCGCCGTGAAATTGCCATCGGCGCCGATATCATCGCGGGCTTTCCGACTGAAGATGAGGCGATGTTCGAGAACAGCATGCGGCTCGTCGATGAATGCGAAATCGTCCATGGGCACATATTTCCTTATTCGCCCAAAGCAGGAACACCAGCGGCCAGGATGCCGCAGGTGCCGGTGCGCGAAATCAAAGATCGTGCAAAAAGATTGCGCGAAGCAGTGGCCGCAAATCGCAACGGTTGGCTGGCATCGCTTAAAGGAACGGCGCAAAAAATTGTGGTCGAAGCAGGTGGCACATCTGGCCATTCGGAAAATTTCGCCTATGTCGAACTCGACCGCAAGGTGCCCGAAGGCGCCATCGTTTCGGCTGTTATCGAAGGATTTGAAAATGGACGGCTGCAAGGGAAAGTCACTGCATGAGTGAGAAACCCGGCTGGCGCGAGAAACTATTTGGGGGTTTCAAGAAAACGTCCAGCAAACTGACTGAAAATCTGACGGGCCTTATCACCAAGGGCAAGTTGGATCCCGAAACACTAGACGACATCGAAGAGGCCCTGATTGTCTCCGATTTGGGGCCTGCAACGGCTGCACAAATTCGCGGCAAGCTTGCCAGTGAGCGATTTGAAAAAGGCATCGACGAAGCCGGAATTCGGCAAATTGTCGAAGACGAACTCGCCGAAATCTTGGCTCCTGTTGCACAGCCGCTCGAAATCGATGCATTTCCCCGCCCTCAGGTTATCCTTGTCATTGGCGTTAACGGCTCAGGCAAGACGACCACTATCGCCAAGCTAGCGCACCTTTTCCTTGAACAGGACTATGGCGTGATGCTGGCCGCAGGGGATACCTTCCGCGCGGCGGCAATTGGCCAGCTCAAAATCTGGGCAGATCGTATCGGTGTTCCAATTGTCAGCGGCCCAGAAGGTGGAGACGCAGCTGGTGTGGTGTTCGATGCCGTCAAGAAAGCGACGGCTGAAGGCATTGACGTTTTGATTGTCGACACCGCGGGCCGATTGCAAAACAAGCGCGAACTGATGGACGAGCTGGCGAAAATCCGTCGTGTCCTTGGTCGCCTCAATCCCGCCGCGCCGCACAATGTGGTGCTCGTCCTCGATGCAACCACTGGCCAGAATGCACTGAGCCAGATCGAGATATTCAAAGAAGTAGCGGGCGTGAACGGACTGGTCATGACCAAGCTTGATGGAAGCGCACGTGGCGGCATATTGGTAGCGGCGGCGAAGCAATTTGGCCTTCCTATCCATGCCATTGGCGTTGGCGAAACCATCGAGGATCTGCGTCCATTTGACGCGCGCGATTTGGCAAAGGCGATAGCAGGTACCGCATGACAGAAAATCCGAACCTGACCGCTGCCGAAAAGCCGAAGCATGGCATGCTCAATTTCCTGCTCGATTTTGGTCCTTTGCTGCTCTTTTTCGTAGCCTCAAAGCTAGGTCACTCGGATGCAGACCCCAAACAAGGCGCTATTATCGGAACTGGTACATTCATGGTGGCGATCATCATCGCCGTGATCGTTTCAAAGTGGAAAATCGGCAAGATTTCGCCGATGCTCAAACTGACTGCTGCTTTGGGTGTGTTCTTTGGAGGCCTCACACTCTGGTTCCACGATGAGCGTTTCATCCAGATCAAGCCCACCCTCATTTACGCATTCTTTGGTTTGCTGCTGATTGGCGGATGGTTGCGTCGAAAGGCATTGCTCAAATATGTGCTGGAGGCCGCTTATGATGGCCTTGATGAAACCGGGTGGTTGAAGCTCTCGCTGAATTGGGGGCTGTTTTTCGGCGCACTGGCATTGGCAAACGAAGTCATGCGCGCGCTTCTAAGCTTTGATTTATGGCTAACCCTCAAAGTGTGGGGCGTGACCGTGGTTACATTCCTTTTTGCCATGGCCAATATTCCGATGCTGCTGAAGCACGGGCTCAAACTTGGCGAAGAGCAGCCCACACCCCCGCAGGGCTAATCCCGTAGCAAACAAAACCACCCTTCCCCTTGTAACATGCCACTTGCTTGGCTAGGCTTTTCGCCATTCGGGTTAACCAAGCCAAAAGGGGAAGAAATATGGCTAAGTTTTTCGGTAACTTGCACGCAGTGCTTGGGGTCGGTTTTGTCGCCGCTCTTGCACTGATCTTCGTGGTGCCTGCCAATGGCGATCTGGAACAACAGACTATCCGCTGGCTGCATACCTTCTTTGGTATCCTCTGGATCGGCCTTCTATATTATTTCAATTTCGTACAGATCCCGACAATGCCAAAGATTCCGGCGGAATTGAAACCTGGTGTTTCCAAGCATATCGCTCCGTCCGCGCTGTTCTTCTTCCGCTGGGGCGCCGCCTTGACGGTATTGTTCGGCCTGATCATCGCGTTCCGCGCCGGATACCTGGTCGATGCGTTGACGCTCAATGAAAACTTCCGCTTGATCGGTATCGGCATGTGGCTTGCGCTGATCATGGCATTCAACGTCTGGTTTGTGATCTGGCCGGCGCAGCAAAAAGCCCTGGGCATGGTTGAAGCTGACGACGCGACCAAAGCAGCGGCGGCGACGCGTGCGATGATGTTCTCACGCACCAATACATTGCTGTCGATCCCGATGCTTTACGCAATGATCGGCTTCAACGGCGGCTAATCGCCAAAACAGGAAAATGGAAAAGGCGGCCTTTGAGCCGCCTTTTTTAACGGGGAGAGCGAGATGGAATTTGATGAAGTGATTTTTGGTCGGCGTAGCATTCGGGGATACAAGCCCGATCCGGTGCCGAAGGAACTGATTGAGGAGATCCTCACCCTCGCCATGCGCGCGCCTTCTTCGATGAACACGCAGCCCTGGAACTTTTATGTAATTACCGGTGAACCGCTTGACCGCATTCGCAAGGGCAATACTGAACGTATGATCGCAGGTGTGCCGCAATCACGCGAATTCCGTACCGGACAGCCCTTTGAAGGTGTCCACCGCGAGCGACAGGTTGAGGTCGCAAAGCAACTCTTCGGCGCTATGGGTATTGCACGCGACGATAAGGAAAAGCGACAGGATTGGGTGTTGCGCGGCTTCCGCCAGTTCGACGCGCCGGTGTGTGTGATTATCACTTATGACAAGGTGCTCGACGGCAGCGACGATACGCCTTTCGATTGCGGCGCCGTTGCGACTGCACTGGTCAATGCGGCATGGTCGCGCGGACTTGGTACAGTGATCAACAGCCAAGGCATCATGCAATCCCCGGTCGTTCGTGAGCATGCCGGCATCGCAGACGATCAGGTGATCATGAAAAGCATCGCGCTCGGCTGGCCGGATATGGACTTTCCGTCCAACGCCGTTGTACCGCCGCGAAAATCAGTGGCTGAGGCCGCGACTTTCGTGGGTTTTGCTGACTAAGTCCGGGAGCAGCTACTTACAGGGAGAGGCGGCATTTTTGTCGCCTTTTTTTCGGTCCGCCAAACCATGCTATCCATCGTAGTGGAGCACCGA
>DASUDM010000250.1:0-5361 GCA_036275575.1 Sphingorhabdus sp.
CGCTGGACGTATTTTCACTCATCGGCGGACTATAGGGGAACGGCTTTAGAAACCCAAGGAAAAGCCGCCCTTTTCCACAAGGAATTGGGGCTTTCCTTTTTGCGATTCGTCGGCTTAAGCAGTCGATTAAACAAGGAGAGAGACGCGATGACATTCGACCCGATGGCCGAGCTGGAAAAACCCTTTGGCGATTATACAGGTTTGATCGCCGCATGGGGCCGCGAAAGGCCGGATCGGGTGGCGCTGGATGACGGGACGGAGAGCCTGACCTGGTCACAAGTTGCTGCATTGGTCGAGCGGATTGCCGGGCAAATGCAGCGTGATGGGCTGCAAAAAGGGCAGGCGGTTGCCATTCTTGGCACCAGCACGGTGCGCTATGCGCTGGCCTATCTCGGCGCGATCCGTGCCGGCGGCTGCGCAGCACCGCTTACCACTTCGGCGACGCCGCAGCAGTTGGAGGCGATGCTCAAGGATTCGGGCGCGATGCACCTGTTCATCGATGCGCCCAAGCTTGCCGATCTTGCCGGGCGTGACTTGCCGCCGGTGAAGATAATCATGCTCGATGCGCCGCTGGACGGCAAAGCGGATATTTTCGGGTGGATGGCAGAGGAAGGTGCTGAGGCCGCTCCGCACGGATGCGGCCCCAAGGATCCGTTCAACATCATCTATTCGAGTGGCACAACGGGTACGCCGAAGGGGATCATCCATTCGCGCCAGATGCGTTGGCTGCATGCGACCGTTGGTACCAATACCGGCTATGGCGCGCCGGAGGCAGCTTCGCTGGCATCAACCCCCCTTTACTCGAACACCACCCTCGCGCTCGTCATTCCTACATTGGCCTATGGCGGCACGCTGCACATGATGCCCAAATTCGATGTGGTCGGCTATCTGGAGCGCGCGCAGAAACATCGCATCACGCATACGATGCTGGTTCCTGTCCAGTACAAGCGCCTGATGGAATATGAGAAGTTCGACGATTATGATCTGTCGAGCTATCGCCTCAAATATTGCACCAGCGCCCCCTTCGCCGCAGCGTTAAAGGCCGATGTGCTCAAGCGCTGGCCGGGTGGGCTGGTCGAAATCTATTCGATGACCGAAGGTGGCGTGGTCTGCCTGTTGCAGGCGCACGAGCATCCCGACAAGCTCCACACCGTGGGAATCCCCTGGAAAGGCAGCGAGGTTTTCACCATCGACGAAGCAGGAAACCGCCTCCCCGCGGGCGAGATTGGCGAACTGGTGGGGCGTTCGGCCACGATGATGTCCGGATACCAGAACCAGCCCGAAAAGACGCGCGAGGGCTATTGGATCGATCCCGAAGATGGCAGCATCTGGCAACGCATGGGCGATATCGGCCGGGTCGATGCCGATGGCTTTGTCGAGCTGCTAGGCCGGTCAAAGGACATGATCATTTCGGGTGGGTTCAACATCTATCCGGTCGATCTAGAAGGCGTGCTGCTTGGCCTGCCCGGAGTCGAGGAAGCGGCTGTCATCGGTGTACCCAGCGATCGCTGGGGTGAAACACCTGTTGGCTTTGTCACCGGGGGAAAGGGGATCAAGCTCGATACCGATGCGATTCTTGCGGCCGCGAACGCGCAATTGGGCAAGACGCAGCGCCTATCTGCGCTATACCAGATCGATGAAATGCCTCGCAGCCATATCGGCAAATTGCTGAAGACAGAGCTGCGGGATATTGCAGACAGGATGGTTGTCGCATGATGCAGGAACATTGGGGCACCGAGCTCAAAACCGTGATTTCGGTGCTCCAGACGGCGCTTACCCCGGCATTCCTGCTGGTGGCTGTGGGAAGCCTGCTCAATGTCCTCACAGGGCGCTTGTCGCGGATTGTCGACCGGTCGCGCCACCTCGAAGACCGCTATCCTGCAACCCAAGGTGAGGATCTTGTGCGCCTCGTCCTGGAACTGCGCATCCTCCAGCGCCGGATGATAATCGTCGGGCGTTCGATACTACTCTCTGTGCTCGCCGCCGTTGCTGTGTGCGTGATGATCGGTTTGTTATTCCTGATGGGATTGAGTGATTTTTCGATGGCGTGGATAATTGTAGCGGTATTCATGGTGGCGTTGGCGTTACTTGCAGGCGCGTTAGGGGCCTTTGTCCGCGAAATCTCGCTCGCAACCCACGCGATCAAAGTGCGTAAAGAATATCTCGAACTGCCGGGTGAGCAAAAGGACGGATAGGGCGCCCGTTACTTTATTCCGAATTTGCTTCGGCCATCTGCCACATCACAAGTACGCCCACACCGGCAGCGGCCACCAAGCCGATTCCGATCAGCGCAATGGTTGAAATGTTTTTCCGTTCGTCGGCGAATTGCATTTCGCGTCCGTTGAGCAGCAGCTGGGGCTGTTTGGACAAACTGATGCCGATCCGGGCTGTTCTCTCGTCGCTTGCTTCAAACTCGGAACCGATCAGCTGCATGGATTGTGGCTTTGCCCGATGGTCAAAGCCAAGCTCTAACCTTGGTTTTCGTTCATGCGCCTTTCCGCCTTTTCCGAGAGGAACAACGAGCCCCAAACTGACCTTGTTTCCAACGGCAGGCACCGAATTAGTTGTTAACCCATTCATCGCATGGGCGTGAACCGGAATAGCCATGACAGCCAACGCCGCCATTATCGAACGTATCATCCTTATTTCCCCTTTTGAATTGATACCGTGTTGGTCAAATTCAGGGGCTTGGCTAGTTGCTTGAAGGCACCGGTGCTTTAATGTCGGGCTTGGCCAGCCTTGTCAGCAGGCTCATCGGTTCGTCACCCGCCCTACAACATCTTCTCTAACCCTTGGCGTGACGAATTTGGAGATATCCCCGCCATAAAGTGCAATTTCCTTCACCAAACGGCTGGCAATGGGTTGCAACGATACATCGGCCATCAGGAAGACCGTTTCGACGCGATCGTTCAGTTGTCGGTTCATGCCGGTCAGTTGATACTCATATTCAAAATCGGTCACGCCGCGAATGCCACGGATGACCACCGCCGCGCCCTGGCTTTCAGCGAAATCCATCAGCAGCGAATTGAACCCGACAACGCGGATATTGCCATTACCGATCGCTGCCACTTCGCGCTCGACCATGGCGATCCGCTCATCATCGGCAAACATGGGGGACTTGGCGATATTGGTGGTCACACCGATAATCAGTTCGTCTACCAGCTTTGCCCCGCGCGCGATGATATCCATATGCCCGAGCGTGATGGGATCAAAAGTCCCCGGATAAACGCCGATGCGTTTCATTTCGTAATCCCTCCCTCAGCGATCCCGTTCGAGTATGTAGCGCGCAATCGCGCGTAACAAGTCTGCCTCATGCCCATAGCTTGAAAGGTGGCTGATAGCCTGATCGACCAGTATCTCGGCTTGCTGCTTTGCGCGGTCCAGACCCATCAACGAGACAAAGGTCGCCTTCCCTGCATCGGCATCTTTGCCAAGCGCTTTTCCTGCCAAAGTTTCATCGCCTTCGACATCCATGATGTCATCGACGATCTGGAAAGCGAGGCCAATATCGCGCGCATAACCGCGCAAGTGGGTGCGGCCTTCAGGGGCGACATGCCCCAATATGGCGCCAATTTCGACGCTGGCAGCGATCAAAGCGCCGGTCTTCAATGCTTGCAGGCGGGTAACGGTAGGCAGGTCGAAATTGGATTTTTCGGCCTCTAGGTCCATCATTTGGCCGCCCGCCATGCCATCCGGTCCGCTCGCGGTAGCGAGCGTCGCAATCATTTCGCCACGTGTGAACGGATCGGGATGGGTGGCAGGATCGGCAAGGATTTCAAAGGCCAGCGCATGCAACGAATCCCCGGCAAGAACGGCGGTCGCCTCATCGAATGCCTTATGCACCGTCGGTTTCCCCCGCCGCATGTCATCATCATCCATGCATGGCAAATCGTCATGCACCAACGAATAGACATGGATGGCTTCAACCGCCGTACCTGCACGCACGGCGTAGCTACGGGCCACGTTGAAGATGCTGGCCGTGGCAACCACCAGCAAGGGACGAAGGCGTTTGCCGCCGCCGATAGCGGCATGTCGCATGGCTTCAAACAGGCGCTGCCTGGGGTCGTCTGGGACAGCGAGCAAGGTGTCAAACAGGTCGTCTACGTCGGCTGCGACCTGCGCGATGGCCTCGTTCAGTGATGTGGCAAGGGGCGGCGACAAGTGTCAGTCCGCGTCGAAAGGGCGGGTGCCGGCTGGCGCGCCGTCGGCGCCGAGCACGATCTGCTCAATCCTTGCTTGCGCTGCATCAAGCCGGGCTTGGCACTGCGCCCGCAATTTGTGTCCCTGCTCATACAATGCGATCGATTCATCGAGCGATGCCTCGCCACTTTCGAGCTTGCGGACGATCTCTTCAAGCGCCTTGAGCGCTTCTTCAAAACTGGGTTCGGGGGCTGTGCTTGCCATGGCCACAGCTTTGGCGCGGGGCGGCTTGTCGGTCAAGCGTTTCGCTTCATCGGAAAATTTCGCAGAAATGGCTTTGCCTCCTCAAAAAGCTGGGGCAAGGCCGCCATCCTATGAAAAAGAACCTTCTCCTGATCGCCCCGTTGTCCATGCTGGCTCTTGCGGCATGCAACAATTCCGAAACCCCCGCCAATGAAGGCGAAGAAACCGCCCAGGCCGCAACTGCTCCTGCTCCGGTGGAGTTGCCGCCAGCAATCACTTCGCAGGCGACCTATCGCTGTGCCGACAACACGATTGTCCACATCGACTTCCTTGGTGACAATGAAGCCGCGGACATCCGCGTTGGCGAAAAGACCGCAGTTGCGGTTCGCGTCAGTGCAGAAAAGCCCGCTGCTCCTGCTGAAGGCGAAGCCGCCCCTGCCGAAGCGGCTAAGCCCGCTGGCCCGCTCAAATCGGTGGACGGCATGACGACGCTTTCGGGCAGCGGAAAGCAGATCCAGCTCAAGCTCGCCGACAAGGGCGAACAGGGCTGCAAAAGCAACTGAGCCCTTAAAGCATTTCGAAACCGGAAAGGGGGTCGCGTTGCGGCCCCCTTTTTCTTGGCGCAGCGCCTTATCGGCGTTAGTCTCCCGCTAAGGGAGGGACGGGGACATGTTTATCGGACATTTTGCACCGGCAATGATAGCTGCACGGCACAAGGATGCACCAAGCTTGCCGGTGCTGTTCATAGGCGCGCAACTGGTCGATTGGGCCTTTTTCGGCCTGTTGCTTACCGGCGCGGAAAAGATGCGGGTGACGCCGGGCATATCCGCGATGAACCCGATGGATCTCTATTACATGCCCTACACGCATAGCCTGCTCGGTTCGGCGATATTTGCGCTGGTGTTCGGCGCTTTGATCTTCGCTGCGACGCGCAACCGTACCGGGGTGCTAATCGCAGCAGCAGTAGTCCTGTCGCAT
>DASUDM010000251.1:0-3848 GCA_036275575.1 Sphingorhabdus sp.
GTGCCGGTGGTGCGGCCTTCGAATACACCGGAAAGGATGCGAACCTGGTCTGGCTCCTGCCGCTGCGTGGTGAATTTGCTGGAGCCCGGGCGGCGCTTGTCGAGGAAAGGCTGGATGTCTGCTTCGGACAGCGCAATTCCAGGCGGGCAGCCATCGACAACAGCGCCCAATGCCGGCCCGTGGCTTTCGCCCCAGGTGGTGAAACGGAAAACATGGCCGAACGTGTTGAAACTCATCTTACCTCTCGGGCCCGAAAGCGGGAGCATAGCGTGCGCGGCCGCTTTCGGGAAGTTGCAAGCCTTTGTCCAGCAAAAGCGCCATGAAATGCGGTCCAGCAAAGGGCGAGGCAAAGGGGCGGGCGGTTTCGGCGCAATAGCCAAAGCGCGGATAATAATCGGGATGGCCGAGTACGAAACTGATCTGGATGCCTTGCGCATGCAACATTTCGATGCCTTTGCGGATCAGGGCAGATCCAACACCACCGCTTTGAAATTCGGGGAGGACCCCGACTGGAGCCAAACCTGCAGCGCGTAGTGGCAAGCCATCCGCTTCAACATCCATATGGCTGAACAGGGCGTGGCCAATGATCCGGCTGTCCTGCTCGGCAACCACAGAAACCAGCGCGTTGCCATCTGCGTGAACCGCACGGACCAATTCCGCCTCGCCCTGATGGCCAAAGTCCGTACTCGCAAATGCCGCCCGATGGACCGCATCGACTGCATCGAAATCGGAATTCTCCAGCGCGCGGAGGATCATGCTTCTTGAGGCGGCTTCACGCTGACCTTGCGATATTTCACCTGTTCCTTGCCGATCCAGGTGCGTAGCGCGCGGTAGATGATGACTGACGCCGCAACGGCCAGCACGCGACCTGCATGGGGGTGATTGTAGAGGCTGCCGAACCGCCCCCCAAAGACGAAAGCGCCGATGAGCAAAAGGAAGCCGGCAGCCGACACAAAACCGTCAAGCAGCGGTGGCAACCCCTCCCAGAAACGCTTGGCATGAAGATAGCCGTAAAGCCCGACCAATATCGTGCAGCCGGCAAGCAGGAGGACCAGTTCGTTGCTATGCCCTTCGAACATTCTTGTCCTCCCCAGCGCAATCAGCCTAGCGCGATATCAGGAGCATCCTCCTGCTTCATGCCAACCGTGTGATAGCCTGCATCGACATGGTGGGTTTCACCGGTAACCCCTGCCGACAGGTCTGACAGGAAATAGAGCGCTGACGCGCCGACATCATCGATGGTTACGTTGCGGCGCAGCGGCGAGTTATATTCGTTCCATTTCAGGATATAACGGAAATCGCCGATGCCCGATGCCGCGAGGGTCTTGATCGGCCCCGCCGAAATCGCGTTAACGCGGATGCCATCGGGGCCGACATCGTTGGCGAGATATTTCACACTGGCTTCGAGAGCGGCCTTGGCGACGCCCATGACATTATAATGCGGCACGACCTTTTCGGCGCCATAATAGCTGAGCGTCAGCATCGATCCGCCGCCTTTGCCTGTCTCCGGATCGAACGGCGTCATCATTGCCGCAGCACGCTTGGCAACGGCGGTGAAGCTGTAGACGCTGATATTCATCGTCATCAGGAAGTCGTCGAGTGTGACGTCGAAATATTTGCCCCGCAGTGCTTCCTTGTTGGTGAAGCCGATCGCGTGGACGACGAAGTCTATGGTCGGCCAGCGCGCGGACAGCTTTTCAAAAGCGGCGTCGAGATTCGCCATGTCGGAAACGTCGCAATCGATCAGGAAATCGCAGCCCAATTGCTCGGCCAGCGGGCGGACACGTTTTTCCATCACTTCGCCCTGATAGCTGATCGCTAGCTCCGCACCCTCGGCCTTCAGCCGCTGCGCGATACCCCATGCGAGCGACTTGTCATTGGCGAGGCCCATGATGAGTCCCCGTTTCCCTGCCATCAATCCGGTCATTTTTCGACGAACTCCTGATTGTCTGTCGTTTTGTTGTTAGCGCCCTTTAGGCCATTTTCGGTCGCGTTGGCCAGTGCAGCGTTCAACTGTGCACCGGTGACCATACCAAGCCCGATCAGATAGAAGAAAATGAGGGCGATCATGATCCCGGCGAGGCTGCCATAAGTGAGGTCGTAATTGGTGACCGTAGAAACGAACCAGGGCAAAACCATCGTGCAGCCAACCCACCACACGCTGACCAGCACGGCACCGGGCCATTTGGGGTAGATTCGGCCGCGATATTTGCGCGGGGCGAGGCCGCGATAAATAGTGTAAATGGCGAGAAAAAGCAGGGCGAAAGGAACGATGCGGCCCCAGGCAAAATAGTCTGCTGCCTGCTCTGCGGCGGGAATGAAACGATAGACCAGATCTTCGATTGTGACGACAAGGACTTGCGCTGAAAAGGCCGCCATTGCGAGAATGACGGCGGCAACGATAACCACGAAGCTTCCCAATCGGTATTGCCAGAACCAGCGCTCAGGCTGGGTTCCATAGGCGCGGTGAAGCACATCGCGGATAGTCTCGATCAGGCTTGTCGTGGTCCACAGGCTGACGGCGGCGCTCAGCCAGAGCAGCGGGCCAGAACGGGCCGACATCGCGGCATGGACCGGCTCTTCCAGTGCAGCTTCTACACTACCGGGAACCGTTCGGAAAAAGGCGTCGATCAGTGCCAGACCGGATTCGGTTTGGCCAAAACTGCCCGCAATTGCGGCCGCAACTATGCAAAAGGCGAATAGTGTGACGATCGACAGATAGGCAAAATTGCCCGCATTGACGAAGCCTTCGGTATAAACCCCGACCACGACGCGGCGGATCACCTCTTTCGCGCGGTGATAGGGATCAAGATGGTGAAACCACTCCTCTTCGCTTTCGGTGTGCGGGCGCGGATCGTGCGCGCGCGCCTCGGGCGAGAGGGGTGAGTGCTCAGACACCAAGTTCGGCGCGCAGGCTGGGATCGTCGGGAAGTGCCTCGGCCAGTGCGGCAAGTTTGCCCAAGTCCGATGGCAGACGGATTTGCAGGGTTACCAGTTGGTCCCCGCGCTCTCCACCCTTCTTGGCAAAGCCGCGGCCCTTGATGCGCATCGTGGTTCCCGACTGGGCGCCCGGCGGCACGCTGAGCATAACTGGCCCGTCGAGTGTCGGCACCTTTACTTTAGCACCTGCAATCGCCTCTTTGAGGCTGATGGGCAGGTCGAGGCGGATATTGTCGCCATCACGGTCGTAAAAGGGATGCTTGCCAAGTTTCAGCGTCACCATCGCATCGCCATTGCCACCAGGTCCGGCCTGACCTTTGCCGGGGATGCGGATCTGCTGGCCGCTTACCACGCCTGGCGGGAGCTTGAACTCGACCGTCTTGCCATCGCGCAAGGTAATGCGCTGCGGCTCAAGCTTCGCAGCGTCGGTAAACGAGACCAGATGTTCATAGGCGATGTTCGCCCCTTTGGGCGGCGGCCCAGGCTGCGGACGCGGGCCACCCGGTCGTGCACCTGCGCCACCCCCGAACAGTCCGTCAAATATATCGCCAAGATCGATACCGCCGCCAAATTCGAAACCGCCCTGGCCGGGACGTGCGCCGCCGCCGCTGAAAGGGCTGCCTCCGCCAAAACCGGCGCCAAAGGGCGAGCGCGGCTGACCGTTTTCATCAATCTCGCCGCGATCATACTGGCCCCGCTTTTGCGGGTCCGACAGCAGGTCATAGGCGTGCGTTACCTCGGCAAAGCGCTCGGCTGCCTTGGGGTTGTCCTGGTTCCTGTCCGGGTGCAGCTCTTTGGCGAGCTTGCGATAGGCGCTCTTGATCGCCTTCTCGTCTGCGCCTTTCGAAACACCCAATATGGAATATGGATCGGCCATTCTGGTCCCTGTGTTGAAACTCTCTGTATTA
>DASUDM010000252.1:0-2043 GCA_036275575.1 Sphingorhabdus sp.
ACAGATCCTTGTTCACTCGATCGACAGCGGCGCGGACAGCAGCGCGGAATTGCGGATTATCCTGAAGCTCGGCAAAGTCATATTTCATGCCCTGCTCGCGCGCCCAATCGAGCGCCCATTCAGGATCGGGGACTACCAGTCCGACCACATAAGGCCGCTTGTCGCCTGAAATCATCGCCTGCAGGATTTCAGGCTGCAACGTCAGCATGCCTTCCACCTTTTGCGGGGCGACATTATCGCCCTTGTCGTTGACGATGATATCCTTCTTACGGTCGGTAATCTTTATTCGGCCCTTTTCGTCAAGATGGCCGATATCACCGGTGTGCAGCCAACCATCTTTGATAACCCGGTCCGTTTCAGCCTCGTTACGCCAATAGCCGAGCATCACCAGTTCGCCGCGCACCAGGATCTCGCCATCATCGGCAATCTTGACCTCGACGCCTTTGAGCGGCGGGCCGACCGTATCCATTTTGAGGCCGACCTTGGGCCGGTTGCAGCTGACAACGGGGCCGCTTTCAGTCTGGCCATAACCTTGCAGCAATGTGATGCCGAGTGACTGGAAGAAGACGCCAATATCGGGGTTGAGCGGGGCGCCACCGGACACCATAGCCTTCATCCTGCCGCCAAAACGTTGGCGGATTTTTGGTAACAAGGTGCGCGATAGCAGCAATTTCATCGGCGCGTCGCGTAAGCGCTTCTTGCCGCCATAATCGCGCTCGCCAATCGTGAGTGCCTTGTCGAGCAGGTAGGTCGGGAACTTGCCCTGCTTTTCGACATTCTTGATCATCCGCTGGCGCAGCACTTCAAAAAGGCGGGGGACAACAACCATGATCGAGGGCTGGGTTTCTTCGATATTGCTGGCGAGCTTTTCAAGGCCTTCTGCATAATAGATTTCCGCGCCAACGCCGATCGGCAGAAACTGCCCGCCCGAATGCTCATAGGCATGGCTCAATGGCAGGAAGGACAGGAAGCGCTCATTATCGAGCCCGAAATCCTCGCGCAGCACTTCCGCCGCACCGTCTACATTGCAAATGATCGAACCATGGTGAAGCATCACGCCGCGTGGTGCACCACCGGTTCCACTGGTATAAATGATGCAGGCTAGTTCGTTCCGGCCCACCTTGGCCATTTCTTCACTCAGCGTCGCGACGTCGGCGTCGGTTCCCTGCACCAGATCGGCCCAATCGTGGAATTTTTGCTGGCCGCTTTGCGTGATTTTGAGCGGCTCCATGCCGATCACGATTTCGCATTCGGATGATCGTACCACCGCAGGCATCAACTGTTGCGCAAGCTTTGCCGTTGAAACAATCACAGCGCGCGACTGGCTATTATCAAGGATGTGCTGGTGGTCGCGTTCGGTGTTGGTAACATAGGTGGGTACAGTGACGCAGCCCGCAGCCATGATACCAAGATCGGCAATGCACCATTCTGGCCGGTTTTCGGAAACCAGCATCACCCGATCACCCTTTTTCAGGCCCATCGCTTTCAGCGACTTGGCCAATCCCGCAACCCGACGGGCGGTTTCGGTCCAACTGATGGTACGCCATTCGTCTCCATGCTTGTAGCCAAGGAATGGCCGTTCGCCGCGCAGCTCCGCCCGCGACAGGAACATGCTCACCAAATTGGGAATGGATTCAAAATCGTTGAAATTGTCCACCAATGCTCTCCTGGTCGGTCCGTTTTCGGACTCGCACTATTTCAAGACGCTAGCCCCGCCTCTCGGGCTAGGCAAGTTTGGTTCATCCGACGCTGGCCGCTGGCGCACCATCCTTTACCTGATTGCCATCAATCACTGTCTGACGCCCCTTTTTATCGACCGAAATGACATTGCCTTCGCTCCGTGGATCTGCGGCGCCTGTCCACTTCCCATCGACAAGTTGCAATCCATTGACCTTTGAACCTAGGTCTTCCGGCTTAACTGCTTGCCCGAAATTTGCCAGTTGCTGCGCCATGGAGGCGAGATTGGTTTTTTCTTCGACCAACAAGGCCCCTCCTCCGAAATAAATGTTGGGGAGTGCGATCGCTTCCTTGAGCGGCAACCCG
>DASUDM010000253.1:0-3223 GCA_036275575.1 Sphingorhabdus sp.
ACGATTTTGCCGGGACCAGTGTATGCGATATCGCCTTCGAATTCGGGATCGGTGACGTCGCCTTCCGCGACCACGCGACGCACCGGCAGGCGATATTTACGCGCGAAATCCAGATCGCGCTGGTCGTGCGCAGGGCAGCCAAAAACCGCCCCGGTCCCATAATCCATCAGCACGAAATTCGCGACATAGACCGGCAGGTGCCAGCTGGGATCGAGCGGATGTTCGACCGTCAAATTGGTATTGAAGCCCATTTTCTCGGCGGTTTCGAGTTCGGCCGCCGTCGTCCCGCCGCGTTTGCACTCGGCGATGAAATCCTGCAGCGCCGGGGCATTTTCAGCGAGTGATTGTGCAAGAGGATGATCCGCCGCAATCGCGACAAAGCTTGCACCATAAAGCGTGTCGGGGCGCGTGGTGAAGACATCGATCCCGTCATGCGTTCCCGTCAGGTTGAAGGTCAGCTTCAACCCCTTGGATTTGCCGATCCAGTTTTCCTGCATCAGCCGCACCTTGTCCGGCCATTTGTCGAGGCTTTCCAAACCCTGGAGCAGTTCCTCGGCAAAATCGGTGATCTTCAAAAACCACTGGTTCAGCTTCTTTCGCTCAACGAGCGCGCCCGAGCGCCAGCCACGCCCGTCGATCACCTGCTCGTTCGCCAGCACCGTCATGTCAACGGGGTCCCAATTGACCTCGCTTTCCTTGCGATAGACGAGACCTGCCTTGTAGAAATCGAGGAACAGCGCCTGTTCATGGCCGTAATATTCGGGCTCGCAGGTCGAGAGCTCGCGGCTCCAGTCTATCGCAAGACCCAGCCGCTTGAGCTGCTTCTTCATCGCCTCGATATTCTGGCGGGTCCAGGCGCCGGGATGGACCTTCTTTTCCATCGCGGCATTTTCGGCGGGCATGCCGAAACTGTCCCACCCCATCGGATGCAGCACCGCATGGCCGGTCATCGCCTTATAGCGTGCCAGCACATCACCCATCGTGTAGTTACGCACATGCCCCATATGGATGCGCCCCGATGGATAGGGGAACATCTCCAGGATATAGCTTTTAGGACGCGGGTCGGTGGCTGGGGGCGCGTTGAACACCCCCTGCTCTTCCCAGATTTTCTGCCAATGCCCGTCCGCCTTGAACGGGTTGAATCGTGACGCCATGGCTGGCTTCTTCCCTGTTTGTCTTCGCGCCTTCAACGCGAAGACGCGGGAATTTCTGATTTATTCGGCGATTGCGCTCCGGCGAAGGTCGCGCGCCTTGGTAAGGATGATGCCCTCAAGCTTTTGCACGGTCGCCGCACGGGTTGCTGCTGCCACCCATTGGCCGTTCTGCAGGACTTCGCGGCTGGCGGCAACGCGCAGCGCGTCCGCACGCAGATCCTGATCGAGGATCGAAACCGTCAGCTTCATCCGCTCGCCAGGGCTGCTGGGATTTACGTACCAGTCGGTGACGATGACACCGCCGGCGCTATCCGCCTGCACGAGCGGCATGAACGAAAGCGCATCGAGCGAGGCACGCCACAAATAGCTGTTGACGCCGATCGTCGTCACCTGGCTTGCTGCAAGATCGGTCTTTGGCCGTTCCTTGCCGCCACAGGCAGCCAGTGCCAATACCGAAGCCGTGACCAGGACGAACTGGTTAAAACGCATATTGAATCCTCGCGATTTCGCTGTTTGTGCGGACGTCTCTATTCACCTTTGTTGGCGCGGGCAAGCTTTCGCGAAACTGAACCGTGGTCGACGGCAAGATTAAGACCGGAAATGACCAATTTAAGCCGTTCGCGCAACCGATTGTTGAGTCTTTGCAACAGATTGGCAAAATCGCGCAACTTGTGGATAAAAACATTGTCGCTGGCGGGATTCCGCTTATATCTGGTTGTAGATGGAGTCGTAAAAAATACGGACATGAAACGGGGTGTAGCGAATCTTGGCCGAAAGGGCCGTAAGTCAGTCGCCATTTTGGCGGCCGGCGGATTGTTGCTTTCGCCCGTGCTTGTCCCTGCTTTTGCTGCACAATTTTACGAATCCTCGGCTAAATCCAGCGACTGGATGAGTCGCTTCACACCCGCAGGTGTCGATACCCGCCTTGCTGCCAAGCTTGAGCGTAACGCCGTTTCCGGCGGCAAATTCCGCTTCACGCCTGCAGGCCTCAACCGTCGCGGTAGCAATGTGCTGACAGTTGCCGCGCGTGCCGATGCCGGAAACGCGGTTTCAATTCGCTCGGCCATCGCGCAGATCGAAGCCGGTTCGGGCAACACTGTCCGCCTCAACAATTCGAATTACCAGTTGACCGCATCGCGCGGTTGGCAAGGGTTCAAACTGCCGGCCAATGCCGTGCAGACCCAGCAGCCACGCCTTTCGGCGATGGTCGGCCAGGGCGATTTCAAGCTGGATGACCAGTCCAAGAAAAAGCCAAGCCGCTTCAACACCGATGTCAGCGTCGGCAAGGTTGGCAATGCGGCGCCCAACCCGCGCGGATCGGCAGCAGCTGGCGATTATGCCTTCAATGTCGGCGGCAGCTTCTCGATCTCGCGTCGTGTCGATGTGACTGCAGGCGTCCGTTACTCAAGCGAGCGTGACCGCTTGATGCCGGCAGCGAACAGCAGCCCGGATAATGAAGCCGTCTACGTCGGCACCAAAATCCGCTTCTAATATTTCAATTTTTTTCGAAAGCGTCGATGGCGGCCCAGCCATGGACGAGTGTGCGCGGCCATTTGGCGGCCTGTGCCCGGTTCATCCCGCCAAGTGCGATCACCTTGGATGGTTGGCAGCATCGTGCCAGTTGGCCAAAGCGTATAGGACCCAGCGGTCGTTGACCGGGGTGCGAACGCGTTTGCCTTAAGGGCGATAAAACCAGGATTTGCGCACCCCATCGATGCGCCTGCCGGATTTCGCGAAGATTGTGCACGGGGGCGCTGTGCAACATCAATGGATGATGTCCTGTCCGCTGGTGGAACCCGTCTGCGTGCCACCGCAACGCTTCGCTTTTCGTGCCCGCAAGAATCAGCTTGTGCCCTCGCCGCACGCAGATCTTGCGCACCGCGGCAAAAAGGCGGTGCCTTTCGCCCATATCCAATTCGTAATGGCGGAAAATCACGCCCGATCCCGCTGGCAGCTTGCGAATGGCGGAAAGCAGGCGATCGCCCAGCCGCGGATCCGTCATCAACCAAATGCGCGGGATTGGTTTTCGCAATGGCTGGAATGCGGGCATGGCAGCGGCTATAGCGCGC
>DASUDM010000254.1:0-3350 GCA_036275575.1 Sphingorhabdus sp.
GCGGTGCAATATGGGCGTGAAGTTCACCGACCTTTTCCGATTGGCGAAAGAATTGGGGGCGGATTGCCTGGCAACGGGACATTATGTGCGACGTGTCGAAGGAGCCGCCGGGCCCGAGCTGCATCGCGCGCTCGATCCAGCTCGCGACCAGAGCTATTTTCTTTTTGCCACTACTAATGAACAGCTTGATTATTTGCGCTTTCCTTTGGGCGGAATGCCAAAATCAGACGTCCGGGCAATCGCGCAGGAGCTTGGACTGGTGGTTGCCAACAAGCCTGACAGCCAGGATATCTGCTTCGTTCCGGAAGGCGACTATGCCAGTGTCGTTCGCAAGATACGACCCGAAGCGGACAATGATGGTCCGATCCTTGACATGGAGGGTAATGAACTGGGCCGACACCGCGGCCTCATTCATTATACCGTGGGCCAGCGCCGTGGACTTGAGATCGGTGGTTTGGCTGAGCCGCTTTACGTCGTTCGCCTCGATCCCGAGAGGCAGGCCGTTATTGTCGGTCCAAAGCGTGCCTTGGCAGTCAGTGCAGCAAGGTTGGTAGAACCGAATTGGCTTGGAGACGTGCAAGGTCGAAAACTGATGGCCAAAGTGCGTTCGCTGGCAAAGCCGGTACCCGCAATGATTGATGGCGAGTGGTTGCGTTTCGACGCCGATGAATTTGGCGTTGCTCCTGGCCAAGCGGCAGTCTTGTATGAAGGAGACCGTGTTCTGGGCGGCGGATGGATCGAAGAAACTGTCAGCGCTATGGCTGCAGAGGCCGCTTAATCCAGCGCGTCGATTTCCCTCTGGTTTAGCTGGATACAGCCAAATTCCCCGCGCCGTTCGGCCACAGCCTTGGCAAGCAGGGGAACGGTCGCGGTTATGCGACGGTTAGCTGGATCGTCGCGCACCGAAACCATTTCCATGCCGTCTTCAAAATCACTTTTGCACGATGCCAGCGTTCGGCCTTCGATATATCGGCAAGAGCAGGCGACATGCGCGCCGTAGGATGCGCCGAGCTTTGCCTGTTCCTTGATGTCAGCAAAATTCAGAACGAACCAGCCAACCAGCAACGTAATCGCAATCGCGAAACCATATTTGATCTTCCTGCGCGCTGGCCATGCTTTGTCGGTTCCGGTATTTGAAGTTGCGGTTGCCATTGCTTGCCTTCCTGGTGCATTCACGCGCCATGCCTAGATATAAACTGCTGGTTGGCGCAACCGCCTTTTCTCTAATGCTCGCTGGGTGCGGTGAAAGTGCAAAGCCCGCCCCGGACGCGAGCGCACCTGCCTTTGAACAGGTCGCCGAAGACGCAGCGCCGGGGAAAGCCAGGCTGGCCGAAGCGATTGCGCCTTTTTTTGAAGATCCTGCTTTATCCGAAACACGGGCAGTATTGGTAATGCATCGCGGACGCATCGTCGCCGAGCGATACGCCCCTGGTTATGGCCCGGATAGCAAGTTGATTAGCTGGTCCATGGCAAAAAGCGTTACCGGTACCTTGATCGGAATGATGGTCGCCGATGGCTTGCTAGTATTGGACGATCCGGCTCCGGTGCCCGAATGGTCCAGCCCGGGGGACCCGCGCGCCAAGATAACGCTGCGCCAGTTGCTTCACATGTCGTCCGGCCTTGATCACACCGAGATGGCAGAGGGCGACAAGGCCATCTATGAAGCCGATACCACCCGATTGCTGTTTCTTGACGGGCGCGAAAATGTTGCCCGCTATGCCGAGAAGCGCAATCTGGAAGCCGAGCCGGGTATGAAGTACGAATATTCAACGGCGACCAGCCATATCCTGGTCGACATCATGACCAGAACCCTGACCGACAGCAGCGATCCTCTCGTTCGGCGTAATGCCATGCTGGAATATGCGCGTGGGCGGCTTTTCGAACCGCTTGGCATGACCAGCGCGGTTCCCGAATTCGATCGCAATGGAACGATGCTGGGCGGTAGCATGATCCATGCGACCGCGCGGGATTGGGCCAAGTTCGGGGAGTTCCTGCGAAACAATGGTTCGGTCAGGTCGGCACAGCTCTTGCCAACCAGCTGGACCCGTTTCATGAAAACTTCGAGTGCGAACGACGCCGCTTATGGCGGGCATATCTGGTTGAACAAGCGCCGCCCAGAAGGCGCCGATCAGGTGCTTTTCCCCGGAAAGGCGCCTTCTGATGTTTTCGCGGCATTGGGCCATCTTGGCCAGTTCATCGTTGTTTCGCCGCAGCACCGTCTGACGATCGTGCGCCTTGGGAAGACAGCAGATAGCGACCTCGGACCGATCAACGATCAGTTGGCAAAACTGATTTCGGTTTTTCCCAAGAATTAGGCTTTAGCGACAGGCGCGTCGTCGCCAAGATCTTCAAACCATGCTTCGACTGGGCCTTTGAGGGTCAATTGCATAGGGCGTCCATGGCGATCACGGCTCTTGCCTGCTGAAACCTTGATCCAGCCTTCAGAAATGCAATATTCTTCGACTGTCGTCTTCCGTTCGCCTTTGAAGCGGATGCCGATGCCGCGCGAAAGCGCGTCCTGATCGAAAAACTCGCTAAAAGGGTGGATCGAAAGGCGGTCGGGCGGAAGATTATTGCTATCAGTCATGGCGAGCGCCTTTGCCGCAAAGCCGCGCCGATGGCAATGGTCTAGCCGTCAGTTGCTAACTGCAGGGATGATCCACATCAACGATAAGAGGCCTATCGCCAGGAACAGCGAGAAGCCGAGGACATAGCGAACGCCATGTTCTTTGACGCCGCCACTTGCTTCTACTTCGGTAAGCTCGTCATGATCTTCGAAACGCTCCATGGAACAGGCTCCTTCTCCGAAACTGTCAACCAGAAGAACATGAACTGTGTAGCAGACAATCGAGCATGATGCGAATCGTTCGCAATATGCCGGATTACAACGCGTTAGGGTTGTAAAACTCGGCGATCAGGATCTGGATATCGCGCGTCGGCTCGAAATTCGCCTTGCGCACTTCAAAGCGAGTCGGGCTGATTTTCTTAACGCCATCCATGCAAAAGCTCAGCAAATTGTCGGGCTTTTCCTTTTCGACCACCAGCCGGAAATCCTTGATCGGCCCTTTCCAGTTTGCACCCGATTTCAGGACATAGTCGAGCCAATGTTCGGTGTAAGCGACGCCATAGTCATCGCCGCGCGCAGCGGCTTTCTTCTTTTCGGCGTAGAAGCGCTTGTCGAAGCCTTTTAGGAACGCAGTGTCGATGCAATAATTGGCTTGGTATTCAGTAAAATAATCGCTGCCTTTGCGATATTCAGGCGTCAGCATTCCGCCTACGCTACCTCCCGAGATCGGCTTGTAGCTATGCTCGACAGTGATGGTCTTGCCTGCCGGAAATACCTGCTTGCG
>DASUDM010000255.1:0-2797 GCA_036275575.1 Sphingorhabdus sp.
GTGGCACCTGAAGTCCGAGATCGAAAAGCTCGAAGGGCAGGGCGTTACAATCAATACCGAGAATTTCGCGATCGCTGACAACTGCCCGCTGATCCTTCCAATCCATCGCGATTTGGACGGGCTGCGCGAAACCGCCGCCGGCTCGGGCAAGATTGGCACTACCGGTCGCGGCATCGGCCCGGCCTATGAAGACAAGGTTGGCCGCCGCGCGATACGCGTCTGCGACCTCGCGCATCTTGACGCTTTGGATGCGCAGCTCGACCGGCTCTGTGCGCACCATGATGCGTTGCGTGCGGGCTTTGGCGAACCACCGGTCGATCGCGAACGGCTACTCAATGACCTGCGCGAAATCGCACCCTTCGTGTTGCAATACGCCCAGCCTGTCTGGAAGCGCCTGAAAAAGGTCCGCAAAGCCGGTGCTCGCGTGCTGTTCGAAGGCGCGCAGGGCGTGCTGCTTGATGTCGATCACGGCACTTATCCTTTCGTCACCAGCTCGAACACGGTGAGCGGCACGGCTGCCTCCGGGTCGGGACTTGGTCCCAATGCCACCGGCTTCGTGCTCGGAATCGTAAAAGCCTACACCACCCGCGTCGGTTCGGGACCGTTCCCGACTGAGCTGGAGGATGAAGTGGGCCAACGCTTGGGCGAGCGGGGCCATGAATTTGGCACCGTCACCGGACGCAAGCGCCGCTGTGGCTGGTTTGATGCGGTGATCGTGCGGCAGAGCTGCGCGGTATCGGGCGTCACCGGCATCGCGCTGACCAAGCTCGACGTGCTCGATGGCTTCGAAACGATCAAGATCTGCACCGGCTATCGCCTGAACGGCAAGATCCTCGATTACCTGCCCAGCCATGCCGCTGATCAGGCCAATGTTGAGCCCATCTACGAAGAAATGCCCGGCTGGCAGGAAACGACGGCCGGCGCACGCAGTTGGGCTGATCTGCCTGCGCAGGCGATCAAATATGTCCAGCGCATCCAGGAACTGATCGAAACCCCGGTGGCGCTTGTCAGCACCTCTCCGGAGCGTGAAGACACGATCCTGGTGCGTGATCCCTTCGCCGACTGATCATTAACTCCCGGCTTTGACGACGTCCAAAATGGCGTCGACAAAGCCTTGGGGGTCATCTTCCTGGATGAAGTGCCCGCCGCGCAAAGTGCGGTGGGCAACCCGCTTGGTGCCGGGGACCCGTTCGTGGAATTTGCGGTCGCCGCCGCGCGTGATCGGATCGCCATCGGAAAAGCAGCACAGGAAAGGCTTGTCGAATTTTTCGAGCACTTCCCATGCTTTAAGCTGGTCCGGCACCGCAACATTTTCGCCCAACGGCACGAATGACGGATAGACCCGGGTTGCGACCTTCGATGCGCGGGTGGGGAAGGGGGCGTCATAGGCCGCGATTTCAGCTTCGCTCAATCCCCGCTTGCTGCCCTTGGCGACAATCTTGCCGATCGGGAAAACCGGGCTGTAGCGCGAAAAGGCGCGCCAGATTGCAAAGGCGCGCGGAGCGTCCTCTCCCGCGGGCAGACCGCCATTGGAAAGGGCTACTCCCGCAAAGCGTTCGGGCATCGCAGCAACCAGACGCAATCCGATCAGCGATCCCCAATCCTGGCAGCCAAGGATGATGTTTTTAAGGTCGAGTGCCTCTACCCATTCGCGCATCCAGCCGACTTGGGCGGCATAGCTATAGGCGCTGCGCTCCAATGGTTTGTCAGAACGGCCGAAACCGATAAGATCGGGCGCAACGGCGCGCAACCCCGCCTTGCTCACCGGGCCAATCATGTGGCGATAGAGATAGCTCCAAGTGGGTTCGCCATGCAGCATCAGCACCGGTTGGGCATCGGCCGCGCCCTCATCGACATAATGCACCCTTAGGCCACCCGAAATTTCAACATATTTGGGCTGGTACGGCCAATCTGGCAGATTGGCGAAGCGAGCATCCGGCGTGCGGTAAATGGTCATCATTTTCTCCCCTGTTGGATTGACAACTAAGTGCGAAGCCGATGCGATTCAATCGGATTGCGCGTTTCGTCTTGATTGGGCAGTCTGCACGTATGACACACCCACCGACTATCAAATCTGCAAGTGAAAGGGATGCGGCCCAGATTGCCGACATCTATGCCCATCATGTGCGCAACGGCACCGCAAGCTTTGATACCGAACCGCGCTCTATCGAGGCCACAATTGCGAAAATAGCCGAATGCGATGCGCGCGGCTGGCCTTTCCTCGTCTGCGCTGATGGCGACACCATCCTTGGCTATGCCTATGCGACGCAGTTTCGCGATCGCCCCGCTTATGGCTTGGCATGTGAAGATTCGATCTATGTTCATCCCGATCATGTCGGCAAAGGCGTCGGCAAACTTCTGCTGTCGGCACTTGTCGATGTGGCGGAGGCAGCCGGTTTTCGGCAGATGCTGGCCGTTATCGGCGGAGGAGAGCCTGCGTCGGTCGCGTTGCATGCCAGCCTGGGTTTCGAACAAGTTGGCCGGATGCGTTCGGTCGGCCGCAAATTCGGGCGCTGGCTCGACTCGGTTTATATGCAGAGGGCGTTGGGAGCGGGTGACAGCCAACCGCCTTTCAGCGAACAAGCCTGAAACAAGCCATTGCCGCTTGATTTAATCATGCGATTAACTCAAAGACTTTGCCTGAAGAGAGGATCAACCAATGGAATTTGCAGGCATCGGCTATAGCGAGGAACAAATCCAGCTGCTCGACATTGCGAGCGAGTTCTGCCGCGAGAAATCGCCTATCGCAAAGGTACGTGCGCTCCTCGAGAGCGAAATCGGCTTTGACGCAGCGGTG
>DASUDM010000256.1:0-5952 GCA_036275575.1 Sphingorhabdus sp.
ATCTCGCCGCCCGCCAATTTGGCGCAAATGCAGTCAAGCAATTCGCTTTCCGCGCCCAAAGCCCCGCTTTTGCAGGCGAACCGCTCCATCTGGTCGGACGGCGCGAAGGCAATGCGCTTGTATTGGCGGCACTCAATCCGGCGGGGCAAACCGTCGTCACAGCGGAGGGAAGCTTATGACCGAGTTGGTAACCCGCGAAGACCGCGATGGCATTGCCATCCTGTCATTGAACCGCCCTGACAAGCGCAATGCACTCAACATAGCACTGTGGGTTGAACTGGAAGCGCACATAAATGCGATCGGTGCAGCCGGCGATGCTATCGGTGCCGTCATCCTGCGTGCCAACGGGCCGACATTCTGCGCGGGTAATGACCTGAAGGAGCGCGGCGTCGAACTGCCACGTCCCCATTTTCAGGCTTCGATCGTGACTGCGCTTGCCACTTTGCCCCAGCCCGTGATCGTCGCGGTGCAGGGCGGTTGTTACACTGGCGGGCTTGAGCTCGCGCTGGCGGGTGACATCATATTGGCGAGCGACAACGCCGTCTTTGCCGACACGCATGGCAAATTTGCGCTGGTTCCCATCTGGGGGATGAGCCAGCGCCTGCCGCGCCGCGTCGGCCAGTGGAAAGCACGCGAGATGAGCTTCACCGGACTTCCGGTTTCAGGGGCAGAGGCAGCGCGCATCGGCCTTGCCAACCATGTCGTGGCCGACGCCGAACTCGATGCCAAAGCATATGAGCTCGCCGCTGCCATCGCCGCGCAAAGCCGCCACAGCGTCTTTGCCTATAAACAGCTCTATCAAGAACAGGCTGACCTGCCGCTCAATGCCGGCTTAGCCCACGAAGTGTTCAACAGCGTGGGTGTGGGGCCGGATTTCCTTGAGCGGGTGAGCGGCCAGTTCGGGAAGTGATCCGGCTTACGGCCGGATCAGATATTTCTCGCCGGTTTTCTTGGCATTGTAGGCCTGCATCGTCGCGACATCGACGGCCTGCTCCAGGCTGACTTCATGGCTGTAATGGCTCTTGAAGGTCGTGGTCAGTTCAGCCGCAACGCGGGCGCGCATCCGACCGACGATTTCAGGGCCGGCTTTCGCCATGAACGGCGTCAGCAGCCAGCCGCTGAGGCTCCATGTCAGGCCAAAGTTGCGGTTGAGGATGGTCGGGCCGACGTCGAGCGCGCCATAGATATAGACCTGCTTCATCTGGTCCGAACCATAGCGGCTATAGGTAGACATGCGGCGTACCGCAGCAGCCTCCATCGCGCCCAATATCTGGCCGGAAAGCTTGCCGCCGCCAATTGGATCAAAACCAAGGAACGCCTCGGTTTCAGCAATAGCCGAGGTCAACTTCTCGACAAAATCGTCATCGTTGGAATTGAGCACGATTTCCGCACCGATGCCCTTGAGAAGGTCAACCTGCGCCTGGCTGCGCACTATATTGATGAGAGGAATGCCATCGGCCTTGCAGATCTTGACCAGCATCTGGCCGAGGTTTGAGGCAGCGGCGGCATGGACTATCGCCTTATAGCCTTCAAGCTTCATCGTTTCCACAAAACCGAGCGAAGTCAGCGGGTTGACGAAGCATGAAGCGCCATCTTCGGGTGCGGTTCCATCGGGAAGCGGCATGCACATTTGCGCGGCAAGGCAGCGATATTGGGCATATATCTCGCCACCGATCAGCGCGACAGTCTTGCCCATCAACGCCTGCGCTTCGGGCGCAGCACCGGCAGCAACGACAACGCCGCAGCCTTCATTGCCGATTGGCAAGGCTTGCCCGATGCGGCCTGCCATGAAACGCATTCCCGCTTCGGGCACATTCATCGCAATACCGGGCAAGCCTGCACGCTCGATCGCACGCGCACTGGTCACATCGGCTGCTCCGACCATCAGGCCCAAGTCCGACGGGTTGATCGGGGTGGCCTGCACCTTCACCACCACTTCATGGTCTTTCGGCGTCGGCATCGGCAGGTCAGCCAGATAAAGCTCCAGCACCCCTTCCGGTTTAACTTCGGTCAGCATAGTGCGATTGGTTGCGGGCAGGTCAGACATGTTTCTCTCCTCTTGCGCGATCCGGATTCGGTTCGCGTTTGAAACTGGGTTAGCCCAACCCAGCGCCCGCTTCAACGACGCACTTTCCGATTAAAATCAGCCGGCTTTGACCGCGAGAACCGCGGCAATCAGCGTTAACCCCATGGCGAATACGCTTAGGCCCGTCCAGGGAACGAAGCCCACATGATCAAGGCGGTCACGTTTTTGCCGCCTTCGGTCTGCCAACACGAAAAACACCGATGCGATCGCAGACAGCACTGCAATCACGCCCCACATGTGGAAATTCCAATTTTCCGAGAGCCATTCGATCATCCGCGCCAAATGCCCACACCATCTTGTCTTTGCAAGGGGCTGGACGAACGAAGTTATCCGCCTATGCAGGCTAAGCATGGCAGCAAACATACCCATCGGCGAGGCATCCGGACGCACAACGCAACGCCCCTTGCTGGGAATTGTTCTGCGTCTCGCAGCCATGGCGATTCTGGGTGTCATGTTTGCACTCGTCAAACTGGCTGGAGAGCATGGCGTCCATGTCACTGAAAGTTTGTTTTACCGACAGCTCGCCGGGCTGCCTGTTGCCGTAGCATGGCTTTGGTGGACAGGTGCGCTCGCTTCGATCCGCACAACGAAGCCCATGCAACACGGACTGCGAATGATTTTGGGCGTTTCAGCAATGGCTCTCAATTTTTCCGCAATGCTTTTGTTACCGATGGCAGAGGCGACGACCTTCGGTTTCGCCGCCCAGATTTTCGCCACCATATTAGCGGCCTTGCTTTTGCGGGAGCCGACCGGACGCTATCGCTGGGGCGCAGTAGCTTTAGGGTTTGTCGGCGTGCTTATCGCGCTTCAGCCGGGGGGTGGCGCCATTCCACTGCAAGGTGCGCTGGTTGCCTTGGGCGGAGCGTTGATGACGGCGTGCGTCATCATCCAGCTGCGTCGAATGGCCCAAACCGAGCCAGCGGGCGCAATTGTATTCTGGTTCAGCCTGACTTCGTTGCTGCCTTTGGGGATCGCGGTCGCACTGTTCGGCAAAAGCCACGACGCGGAGACTTGGGCTATTTTGGCAGGTTTGAGCCTGTCCGGCGCTGTCGCACAGATTTTGCTGACTGCATCGCTTCGCCACGCCTCGGTCGCCGCTATCATGACGATGGATTATAGCGCACTCTTATGGTCGACCCTGATGGGCTTCGCGGTTTTCGGCGACATACCGGGCCACTCCGTATGGCTCGGCGCGCCGCTGATTGTCGGAGCAGGCCTGATTATAGCCTGGCGCGAGCAATATTTGGCGCGCCGGCGCATCATGGAAGCGGCTGAATATCCCTTCGGTTGAGGTGGACCGGGATTTGCGCACGAACCTCTGCAACGCGGTCTAGGTCAAGATCGACAATCCCCAAACCTTCCTCATCACCCATATCGAGCAATACTGTTCCCCAAGGATCAACTACCAGGGAATGGCCAAAGGTTTGGCGGCCATCTTCATGTGAGCCGCATTGTGCGGCGGCGATCACAAAGGCTGCGGATTCAATCGCGCGTGCGCGCAACAATATATGCCAATGGGCTTTTCCAGTGGGCACGGTAAAGGCCGCCGGAACAGCAAACACCGTTGCTCCCGATTGTGCCAGCCGACTATACAGATCCGGAAAGCGCATATCATAGCAAATGGTAAGCCCCATTTTGCCAAGCGGCGTTTCTGCAACCACCGGACGCGATCCGCCCATATAGGCAGATGACTCGCGCCATGACTCCCCTGTCGACAGGTCCACATCGAACAAATGTATTTTATCGTATCGGGCAACGATCCGCCCATCATTGTCGATAAGCAATGATCGGTTCACCCGGCGGCCATCGCCTTGTTCGGCAGATAGGGGCAGCGAGCCGGCATGAACCCAGATGTTATGTTCCTTTGCGGCTTCGCACAGGATCGTCAGTGCTAAGCTCGCGGCTTCTGGTGTAATGCTGGTAGCCGATCGCGCTCTGTCCCTATCAAGCAACACAGACATTTCGGGAGCAAAGTATATTGCAGCCCCCCTGGATTTCGCTTCCGCGATCGCCGCCACCATTGTTTCGCAATTGCGCTTCCAGTCGATCCCGCTGTTCATCTGATGAATTGCGATTTGCATCGTGAATCGGCTCCATCTCGGTTTGTCGCTTGTTTAACTCGGTTCATCCCGACTACTCAAAACGGTGTAAAATTACTGCAATAATTACACTCCGCGGTTCTTTGCTGTTCATCACAGCCTGTTGTGTCACTTGTGCAACACTCACTCAAGCGACGAAGAGAAAATGAATTTTTTCAATTCGATTGCTGATTCCCGGGTTGCGCGAAAATCGAGTTTGTGCCAGTAGGATCGCGGTGTGTTTAAAACCACATTCAAAAAGGAGCCAAAAAATGCGTTTCGGTAAAGTTTCGCTCGCTGCAGTGGCTGCTGTTGCTCTCGCCGGTGCCCCGGTGATCGCACAGGCTGCTGCTCCTGCAAAGCCCGTCGCTGCCAAGGTGCAGCGCGCTGGTGCTGCTAAGGAAGAAAGCAAGCTCGGCGGTGGTAGCGGCGTTATCGTCGCTGTTCTCGCAGCAGCTGCAGTTATTGCAGGCATCGTCATTGCCTCGGGCAACGACGACGACGCTCCGACCAGCCCCTGAGCTTGGTCTGAGATTGAAAGGAAAGGCGGCCTAGTGCCGCCTTTTTTTTAACTTTTCGGCACGCAATTTTGCAAACACGCGGACAATCGGTCTGCATTTGTTAACCAAAACTTCGTAGCAAAAGGCTATCATTACCGCATGGCAAATCAGCTCAAAGTTCTGGTCACGGGTGGTGCCGGATACATCGGCAGCCATGCAGTTTTGGCGCTGAAGGATGTCGGCCACCAGCCGGTGGTGATCGATAATCTGGTCACTGGATTTCGCTGGGCGGTGCCCGACGATGTGGAGTTTGTAGAGGGTAATATCGCTGACGAGGAATTGGTTGGCGCTGCTCTAAGGGAGCATGGCATCGATGCAATCATGCATTTTGCGGGTTCGATCATCGTTCCCGAATCAGTCGAGAACCCGCTCAAATATTATCGCAATAATACCGCTGCGAGTCGCAGCTTGATCGATTCGGCTGTCAGCGCCGGCGTGAAGCATTTCATCTTTTCATCGACCGCCGCGACTTATGGCATCCCCGAATCGAGCCCGGTTCGCGAAGACATGCCCAAACTGCCGATCAACCCCTATGGCATGTCCAAATTGATGACCGAATATATGCTGCGCGATGTCGCAGCCGCGCATGACTTCAACTATTGCGCCCTCCGTTACTTCAACGTCGCAGGTGCCGACCCGCTGGCGCGCACCGGCCAATCAACCGCCGGCGCAACGCATTTGATAAAGGTCGCGGTTGAGGCAGCGCTTGGAAAACGCGATTCGGTCTCCGTGTTCGGTACCGACTATGCAACTCCCGACGGCACAGGCGTGCGCGACTATATCCATGTCAGCGACCTCGCAGCAGCGCATGTCATCGCGCTCGAGGCATTGGTTGCCGATCCCGCCACCAGCCACACACTCAACTGCGGCTATGGCCATGGCTATTCGGTGATGCAGGTGCTTGATGCGGTTGATCGCGTCACCAACCAGACCATCGAACGAAAGATTGGAGCCCGCCGTGCGGGCGACCCCGATGAGCTGATTTCGGACAACCGCGAAATCAAGGCGCGCTTTGGCTGGCAGCCCAAATATGACGATCTCGACACCATAGTTTCCCACGCCCTGCAATGGGAACGCCAGCTGGACAACCGCGCCCAAGTCTAGTTGCCATACTTGCACTGTTAGACCATGCGCCCCATATCCGGGGCTATGGACAATCAAGCACATAACAATCCGTCGACTTGGTACGGCACCACCATATTGTCGGTCCGCAAGGGCGGCAAAGTCG
>DASUDM010000257.1:0-3567 GCA_036275575.1 Sphingorhabdus sp.
CCCGTGGGTACCGGCTTTTGCGCCACCGCTTTTGGTGCGGCGCCCCCGCCGGAGAACATGCTGCGCGCCATGAAGGCGGTGACTGCGGCTATGAGCAGCGCGCAGACCAGCAAGATGACTTTTTTCCTATCCATGACGAACAAGCTCCTGAACGGTCCCCTGAATGAGACAGCTAATCACCCAAAATGGTTAAAAAACTGTTCACCGGCGCACCAAAGGCCGGCGAGCGAAATTGCGACGCCATAGGGAACACGGACAGGTCCGCTTCCCTTTCTGATCTTGTGAATGGCGAAAAAAATTATGGTTACCGCGGCACCCAGCAGGCTGGCGTTGAAGACGAACTTTATCACCACCAAAGGGGGGAACCACAGTGCAAGGGCAGCAAAGAGTTTGACGTCGCCGCCACCCATCATGCCAAACTGGAAAAACAGCGCAAAGAACAGGAAAGTCGCGATTCCTGCGCCAAGATAATAGCCGATCTCGGGCCAGCCGAAGGTGCCCGTGGCCAACCAGTAAAGCGGCGCGGCAAGCGCGATCGGCCCGGTCACCCAATTGTAAATAAGACGGTAGCGGATGTCCGAATAGATCGACACCAGCAGGCCGATTGCCAAGCCGCCAAGCAGCGCGTAAGCGAAAAAAGACTGGTCCATATTGCATACCAGTTAACCATCAGAGCTTACCAAAAGGTAATCATGGTCGAAGCCAAAACGGAAACGATAAGACGATCCATTCCCGCTTATGCCGTCGAAGGATTCTGGGTCGCCGCTGACGGTTGGAGAATCCGGCGGATAGATTGGCCTGCACTTTCGGCTGACGGAATGGCGCTGCAAAAGCCGCGTGGATCAATGTTGTTCCTTCCCGGGCGGGGCGATCATTACGAGAAATATCTTGAGATGCTTGACCAGTTTGCGCACCAGGGCTGGGCAGTCACATCGGTCGATTGGCGCGGGCAGGGCGGCTCGGGGCGGCTACTCGAAAATCCCAATATCGGCCATATAGACGATTTTTCGACATGGATTGCAGACTTGAAGGCCTTTTGGAGCGATTGGAAGGCATCGACCGCAGGCCCGCATGTGGTTATCGCGCACAGCATGGGTGGGCATCTTGCCATGCGCGCGCTTGTTGAGCGTGCAATCGATCCTGTCGCGCTTGCCTTGTCTGCACCGATGCTAGGTATCCAGACGATGGGTCTGCCCTATTTCCTGCACCACGCGGTTGCGAAATTCATGCGGGGGTTGGGTAATCCTTCGCGTGCGGCCTGGAAGGAAGGCGAGAAACCCGGTTCCCCGCTCAATGTTCGTGCCAAAATCCTGACGCATGATCCGGATCGCTATGCCGACGAGCTATATTGGTGGGAGGTTCGACCTGATGTGCGATTGGGTCCGCCGAGCTGGCATTGGGTCGAACGAGCCATAGATTCGACCCGACGGTTGAATGCGCCTGGACTTTTGGAGCAAATTCATACCCCGATCCTGTTGATGGCGACGACCGCCGACCGGTTGGTCGACACAAAAAGGATCATTCGCGACTCCAAGCGCTTGCCCGATTGCGAACTGCTGCTCTTTGGAAATGAAGCCGCGCATGAGCTGCTTCGCGAGGCTGATCCCGTACGCAATAAGTGTCTCGATCGCGTCGCGCAATTCTTCGAAAAGCGCGCACCGCCGACATGAGCCAATTCGATATTGCCATCATAGGTGCCGGAATGGCCGGGGCCAGCCTTGCCGCCGAGATTTCGGGGAAACGAAATGTGCTGCTCCTCGAAGCCGAGCAATTTCCAGGCTATCACTCGACAGGGCGTTCGGCGGCATTTTGGAGCGAAACCTACGGCGGCCCCGCTATCCAGCCACTGACTACGGCGTCTTATGCCTTTCTTTCGGCACCGCCGGAAGGCATCTCTGAACATGGCTTCCTTGTGCCGCGCGGAGCGCTGCATATTGGCACCGAAGCGAGTTCGGGTGAAGCCGATGCAATGCTGGCCGACTTTGCTGCCAGTCCGGTGCGCCTGGAAAAGCTTCGCGAAGCTGAAATCGCGCAGCATCTGGCAGGGCGCAAGAGTGGCTGGGATGTTGCGCTATGGGAGCCTGATTGTTGCGATATTGACGTCGCTGGCCTGCACCAGGCCTATCTCCGTGTCGCTAGCGGCAATGGCTGCAAGCCGCTCTGCCGCGCGGCGGTGCACGATCTCTCGTATCGCGATGGCCGTTGGCTGATCGATACGCAGGCGGGGCAGTTTGAAGCGGCAATGATCGTCAACGCTGCCGGGGCATGGGCTGATGAAGTGGCGCGACTTGCGAACGTTCAGCCATTAGCAATCCAGCCCTATCGACGCACGGTGGTGCAAATGCAGGTATCGCCCGCAGCGCCTGCGGATTTGCCGCTGGTGGTCGGGCTTGATGGCAGCTTTTACTTCAAGCCCGAAGCTGGCGGCCGGTTATGGCTGAGCCCGCATGACGAGATTGAAACGCCGCCTTGCGATGCCGCGCCTGAAGAACTGGACGTGGCAATGGCGATTGCCCGATTTGAAGAGGTCGTCGATTGGAAAATCGAACGATTGGAGCGCAAATGGGCCGGTTTGCGCAGCTTTGCGCCTGACCGCAAACCTGTGATCGGCCGCGACAGTGCTGTTGACAGTTTCTTTTGGTTGGCGGGCCAAGGCGGTTTCGGAATTCAGACAGCACCGGCAGTTGCAAAATTGGCCGCTGATTTGCTTCTCGGACGGAAAACCGACCCTGATTTGCCAATCGATCAATATGACCCTGGCCGTTTCGCGTAATTTTACACCGCTTTGCTTGTCTGTTCGCAACGGGCCGCTACTATCGCGGCACGCATCAGCGTGAGGAGGTTTTATGGCCCATTATTTTGAGATCAAGCAAAACAAGGCGGGCGAATATGTCGCCTATTTCAAATATAACAGCGAAACCATTTTCTGGACCGAAGGCTATAAGAGCAAGGCATCGGCCAAGAACGCAATCGAATCGATTTTGAAAAACGGCCCGAGCGCGGAAGTGCGCGAAGCCTGATTACTGACCGACCGCCTCGGCGGCATCGCTCGCCAGGCGGTCGGCCCGTTCATTTTCTTCATGGCCGTTATGGCCTTTGACCCATACCCACTCGACCTTGTGGCGGGCGACGGCCTCGATCAGTTCGTGCCACAGATCGGCGTTGCGAACGGGCTGCTTGGATGCATTTTTCCAGCCGTTGCGTTTCCATCCCTCGACCCATTTGGTGATACCGTCGAGCACATATTTGCTGTCGGTATGCAATGTCACGGCGCAGGGTTCGATCAGCAGGTTCAGCGCCCGGATCGCCGCCGTCATTTCCATGCGGTTATTGGTGGTGTCGGGATCGTTGCCCGAAATTTCCTTCTCATGTTTGCCATAGCGCACGACCGCGCCCCAGCCGCCCGGGCCGGGATTGCCCTTACACGCGCCATCGGTGAAGATTTCGACCTTCTTCATTGCTCGACGCCGAACAAGGATGCGGCATCGGCGCTGCGATAAAATTCGAGCCGCCGGTAAAATGCCAGCGGATCCTTGCGCGTAACCAGTGCGCCTGCAGGTGTGTTGA
>DASUDM010000258.1:0-4086 GCA_036275575.1 Sphingorhabdus sp.
ATAGCGCTCCAGATTGTACGCCTTTCGCCCTATAGGCGACTCACCACAGGGGTATAACTTTCAGTAGAGTCATGCTGCACCAGCCGATCGACACCGATACCGTGCCGCAAAAGCGGCAAGCACGTGCGCCGAAGCGGCGACGCGTTATCGGCTGGCGCGAAATATTGTTGGTCGCGATCGCTTTCCTGCTGCTGGCTTTGTTACCGAGCTCTGCGCAATGGGCCTGGAGCCTGCCTGCCGATAAAGCCGGACTCGATCCGCTGGCTTATGCCGCAGAACGGCCTGCGGAGAATTTCTCGGGATCAGCCTTTTACTTCCTCGATCCCGATGCCGATGCGCCAGCGGCACCCCAACTGAAGCCGGTTGTTGCACCAGCAGCTGCAAATGCTTTGCAGACCGGCGGGTTGGAAACCGGCCTTGGCCTCTCCGCGCAGCCATTTGTGCTCAAGCGCGGAACGGTTGATTATGCACGGGCACTGCAGTGCCTTTCCGATGCCATTTATTATGAAGCTGCGAACGAACCCGATGCCGGGCAACGTGCGGTTGCGCAGGTGATCATCAACCGCATGCGCCATCCCAGCTATCCGAACAGCGTTTGCGGCGTGATCTATCAGGGGTCAGAGCGTGCGACCGGATGCCAGTTCAGCTATAGCTGCGACGGTTCAATGGCACGTACACCTGCGCGGGCGGCCTGGCTTCGCGGGCAACGCGTGGCGATGGAGGCACTTTCGGGATCGGTTTATGCACCGGTAGGCATGGCAACGCATTATCACGCGACCTATGTCTATCCCTATTGGGCCCCCAGCCTGGATTTCGTGGGAACCATCGGCGCGCACCGTTTCTATCGTTGGAAAGGCGCAGCCGGGCGACCATCCGCCTTTTTCCGCAGCCATGCTGGCCGCGAGCCCATACCCGGCCCCAAACCACGGCTGTGGACGGCTGATAAATTACCTGTGCTCGATCCCATCCAGCTACAACAGCAATATGAGCGGGAATTCGCCGCACTTCGGATGAAGGCTGAAACAGAAGCGATGGCAAAAGCGGGACTGGCAGGTGCGGCCAACGACGCCTATGCGGACATTGCACCGCAACGTGCAGCGCGGACGCAGACTTATGCGGCACCTGACTATTCCTTCGATGCGCGCAGCAAGGGCGGCGATGCTGCCTTTGGCGGAAGCAACCTACCCGGCAATGGCGAAGTGAAAAGCGAATACCAAGCAAGCGGCAGCTGGAAGAAACAGCCGACCGGCATCTGACAACACCTTCACTGGCGGACCCGCAAAATAGCGCGCAATCCGCCCCCCTCTCGATTTTGCAGTACGACATCACCACCATGCGCCCGCGCAATGGCGCGCGCTATAGTAAGGCCTAGACCGCTCCCGCCCGATGCGCGGTTTCGCGAGTTATCCGCCCGGGCGAAAGGTTCAAACAACCCGGTCAATTGCTCGTCAGACAGTCCCGGCCCCTGATCATCGACCAGGATTTCGACCTCATTGCCGTCACATCGTGTTGTGATTTGCGCCTTGCCGCCATATTTGAGGGCATTGCCGATCAGGTTTCGCAGCGCGCGACGCAGCAATACCGGGCGCACCGAAGCGCGGCACTTCCCCTCGCTTTCCGAAATGCTGAGGCGGCCATCATCGGCAAACTCGTCTGCCACCATTTCGACAAGGGCGGTTATATCGGTCAGCACGGACGCCTCGGAAGACTTGCCTAGCCGGGCGAGGATCAGGATGTCGTCGAGTATCTGGACCATTTCCTCGACAGTCGCGGCCATTTTTACCCGCTCATCCTCATCCTCGACCGACTCGATTCGCACACGGAGTGAGGCCAGCGGCGTCTTCAGATCGTGGCCGATTGCACCGAGCATGACATCTTTTTCGGTGAGCATGGCATTTACGCGCCGTTCGGCCGCGTTGAAACTTTCGATCAAGCCGCGAATATCATCGGGGCCTTGCGGTTCGAGCGGCGGCTGGTCGCTAGCCAAGCCCGCGTGCGATAAACGGGTATTGAGCTGTCGCAGTGGCTTTGAAATTTGCCGGATGACGAGCAAAAGCGGGATCAGCACACCGATATAAATCAGCAGCGTTTCAATCAGCAGCGGCCATTGCGGCAATATGCCGCGGGTGCGAATCTTGGATGTCGAATGCAGCCAACTGCCATCCGCCAGTTTCAGGCTGAGTAACGCCGCTTCGCCACGTCGGTAGCGATCGAGCACATCGGGCCGCTTCATGGTGTGCATATGCCTTGGCCGGGGTTTCAATTCGTCGGGCAATTGCCGGATCGGACCGACCGAAAGCCGCACCGCCTGAACCTCGGGGTAAACCGATTGCAGGTGCATCGCGACCCGCTGCGCCAATTCTTCGGTCGTATGGAAACCGGGAACAGTCAGCGGTTGCTGGCTGCGCATGGTGCGCACCGCAGGCCGCCGCTCTAGCGGGCGTTGCGGTTCGACCGAGCCGAAATCCAGACGATTGGCGGTTACCGCAACGATCAGCGACGAAGCCTCGACAACTGCTCGTCCTTTCATCGCCTCATAGCGAATGAAGCTGTTGATGCCCTGCACCAGCAGAACACCCAACGCCGTCACCAGCATGATCCTGCCAGTCAAGGTCTTGGGAAAGATGCGCAGCCCCCTTGTCATGTTCAGCTGCGCTGCACTTCGACCGAAAAGCGATAGCCGCCACCCCAAATTGTCCGGATATATTTGGGGTCTTTTGAATCAGGTTCGATCTTGCGCCGCAATCGGCTGACCTGATTGTCTATCGCCCGGTCAAACGGGCCCGCGATGCGTCCCTTGGTAAGATCAAGAAGCTGGTCGCGATTCAGCACCTGCCCCGCCCGTTCCACCATCGCCTCGAGCAGTCGGTATTCGCCCGATGAAAGCGGCACCAGAGCGCCATGTGGATCGAAAAGCTGCTGTTCGGCGGTGCGCAACTGCCAGCCATCAAAGGTCCATGTCGTGCTACCATTGCCCTTTGCCGGTTGCGATCCGGCAGTACGGCGCAACGCTATTTTGATACGGGCGACAAGTTCGCGAGGTGAAAAAGGTTTTACGACATAATCATCCGCACCGATTTCAAGCCCGACGATCCGGTCGGCCTCTTCGGAACGTGCCGTAAGCAGAATGACAGGCGGCCCGCCCACCTCGGCAATATGCCGCGTAAGGCTCAATCCATCCTCACCCGGCATCATGATATCGAGCAGGACCACATCAATGTCATAGCCCTTGAGTGCATCGCGGGCACTGGCAGCATTTCCCGCTTCGGTCACACGATAACCCTGCTTTTCAAGATAACGCGCAAGCGGATCCCGGATCGACAGTTCATCGTCGACGAGCAGGATATGCGGGCGGGTTTTGGGCATAGGGAATTCTATCGAACCATCGGGGAAAAGGAAGCGGGGCAGCGAACAAGACGGCTGCCCCGCTTGAAATAGGTTATTGGGCGGGCTGCGCCTTCATATGCGCGCGCATGGCCTTGCGCATTGCACTATGTTCGTCGGCTGAAATCTTGCCATCCTTGTTGCTGTCCGCCTTGGCAAAATGGGCATCGACCGCAGCCATCATCTCGGCATTGGTGATGGTTTTGTCTCCATTTGCATCCGCCATTTTGAGCATCATCATGCCGCCACCTTTGTGGCCATGACGACCGCCCTTGTGGTGCGATCCGCCTGCCATAACATGGCCTTCGGTACCATGACCTGCCATGCCCTTATGGCCTTCACGCATTGCTTCGCGTTTTTCCTTGCGGGCTTCGTGTGCAGCAGTGAATTCGGCTTCGCTGATGCTGCCATTCTTGTCGGTATCCATCGCGGCGAAATGCTCCTTATGCTTCGCTTCGCGATCGGCTGCGTTGATCTGGCCATCCTTGTTGACGTCCATCCGGGTAAAGTGGCTGTTGGCCATGGCAACGGCCTCGGTCTTGCTGACAGCGCCGTCTCCATCGCTGTCGGCCTTGCCCATCGGGCCGGGCGCAGCAAAAGCCACCGCAGTGGCGACCGCAGCCGTAAAGGCTGCTCCGCCGCTAATAAGCCATTTCTTGTTCATGAGTTCTGACCTTCATAACATCCATAGAGCCGCTATGG
>DASUDM010000259.1:0-5105 GCA_036275575.1 Sphingorhabdus sp.
CCGTCGGGATCATGTCCCTCTGCCTTTTGTTCGGGGCGTGGGAAATTGGCATGAAATCCTGGCGATTGCTCTCATCCAAATCCGCATTTGCCGTGCGCAACGGGATGCTGGAGTTGCATCCCAGTTTTCCGGGTTCTGAACATGCAATCCCGCTTTCGGCCATTCGCTCTGTCATTTTTGATCGCGCAGACCGGATCGAACCGGAAGCGTTGAGCGCCCTGATGGCGGCTGCATCGCTGACTCACCGACTGGCCATGAAGCTGGGTGGGCGTTTGCGGCATGTTCTGCTCATCGAGTTCCAAACAGCGCATGGCTCAATATCCCAAGCGCGTATCGGAGACGCAGAGGTTGAAGGCGGTGTTATGCAGATGGAGCGCTTCGCAGAATATCTCCGTTCAATGGCAGGTTCGCAAAAGCAGCGATAACGAAGTGGAGTTGTTGGCGGGCGTATGGCGGCCAGTTTCGTACCGGTACTTTGGACCGCTTTGATCTGGGCAATCGAAGGGTCAATTAGGTGGACATGAAGCAGCTGATTAGAATGCTGGGGGCGACCTGCCTGCTAATATCCGCCTCATCGGCCATGGCAGCGGATTGGTGGCTGGTCTATGCTGACGGCGAAAAGCCGACGCGCCAAACCTTTTATGTCGATGCATCCAGCCTCGATGTGGTGCGCGATCCGTCGCGTCTTGTTACCATCGAGATGCGGAAGAAACTGACCGATGAAGACCTTGTCGACTACATCAGTATCGAGGGTGTCAGCGTTTTTGAGTCCGTCCGGTCACCCGCCAAAGCTTCCTTCCAATATCGCATCAGATGCCGCGAGCGCATGATCGCAGCCGCACGCAAATCGCAACTGTGGCGAGACGGTAAAATCGAGTGGTTACCCGATACCGATTGGGCAGCCGTCGAAACAACCCCGCTATTGATGCAAATCCATGCCTTCGCCTGCGATCCCAAAAACCGCGACGCCAATGGGATGTTGCGCGTGACCAGTGACGAACCCATGGCAACCACCTGGGCCTATTTCTGGATCGATGGCACCGAACCGAAATGGACGTCGACCCGCACCGCTGAAGAGATCAATGCAGAGATTGATGCCAGACTCGCAGAGGCACGCGAAGTTCTGGCCCAAGGTGCGGCGCTGGCAGGCGCCAGCCTCAACAGAATCGAGAGCGAACGGGAAGAAACCATCAGCAATCAGCAGAAACTGTTTGCCCAGTTGGAGCAGAAAGCGAGCCCCGTTTTGCACAGCTGGATGGGCCTTCCCGAACGGGCGCTCGTGGCCAGTTGGGGAGTGCCGCAACAGAGCTATGAGAGCGATGGGAGCCGCTTTCTATACTATGCTTATGGCTATACAACAAAGCTGGTCGACCAATATGGAAACGAAATTCCACAAGAAAGCTGGGCATGCCACATGACTTTCGAGGTGCGTGAGGGACTCATCGCGGACTATCGATCGCATGGCAATTACTGCCAGACTGCGGCGGCCAATCTGCCTTATGGCAGGCCAAGGGAATAAGCTGCATTGTGTGTTGGAAAATGCATTTGGGTTTACGACAGCTATGTATTCCACGCAAAAAGCGATTGAACTCGGGAAAGCGGTCGATTGCTATCACTCATCCGAGTTTGCATGGACTGATGGAATCTCGGCCCTCTCTAACAACCCAGGTGAGCGTCGAGATCGAAACGTTCATTGTGGTGTTTCTCACCGACAGGTTGTCAAACACTTGCCGCTAAACCCTGATGCGAGCTTATACTTTCGCCAGATAGGAAGGATTGCGGGGTACCAATTTCAACCATTTTATGCGGTCGCGGACTTTCTCGACCCGGCAATCATCATAGATGATGTCCCCCGCCGTTCCGCCTTTTGCGCCTGAGTTTTCGACCCTCAATTTGCAGTCGAAATCACGTCTCCAAATCCAGACCCGCTGTGACTCAACCAACCGGGTGCGCAAATGCGGCGTCTTTAACGCCTTCATTACAGATTTGTAGGTGACGTTGAGTTCACGATCGAGGCGCGTATATTCCGCGCTGAGACAAGCTTTCATGGCAGAAGTGACCCCGCCGCTTGCTTTCATACAGCGACTGAAAGTTGCGCTTCCGTTCGCGCTGTCGTGCGATTGACCTTGAGCTGCGCTATTCGGCGAAAACAGCACCATCGTAAAGGCGATGACCGACCAAGCGACGGCCCATTTCATACCGATATTGCCCGTTCGATTCATTCTCGATTTCCTAACAGCTGGCGTGTCTCAACTATGGTCGGTGACTTTTCTTGGAGCAATGAGAGCGGATGCACCGGTACGACAACACGACAGCGGATTATCGTCGTAGTTGATCGTCTGATCATTGAAACGAGCGGCCTGCTGGCGGAACGGCAAAACCGAAATTCTTGCTACCGACGCTTTTGGCGATTGCGAAAGAAAAGCCGCTAGCTCTTCCGATTTCTGGTCAGAAGCCCTTATCGCAAACCTGCTTTTTGCTCAGCCGCCGAAGCGGAAAAGCAGCTGGATGCCTCCACCCAGATCGGGGCTGCCATCGGCGAAGCCGGTATAGCCATACCCTTGCAAGCGCAGTTTGTCGTTGAGCTTGTACGTCACCGATGCAGTCGCTTCGCTGATGTCCGGCGATGTATGCGTCGCGCCCTGTCGCCAATCATAATCGAGCCCAAGAGTCAGGCGGTCGGCACCGAAATAGACGCCGCCACCAGCGAGCCAGACATCGCGAAGGGCGAGGAGGTCGCTTTCGCCGTTGAATCGGCGCCCGCCAAACGCCGACAAACTAATGTCTCCGAAGCTGTGAAGCAGTTCGCCCTGCGCCGTGAAATCGGTGCTGCCGGTACCAAGGAATTTGGATTCCGAAGCAGTGGGAAGCTTTGCCTTGCCTACAAAATCGAACCAGGTGGTTTCGGCAATGGGCAGCGAATAGCCGGCAGTCAGCCAGAGATCGCCAATTCCGCTGCGCGACGTAATGGCACCTCCAGGCGCGCCCGACCCTCCACCTTCTCCAGGAATAATGCCCGAAGGGCCTTCCGCATGCACATAGGAAATTGAAGCTTTCAGATAGAAGTTTTCGGCTTGGTATTTTATGCCGACAGGGACTGAAAGATAGTCTGTATCGGCTACATCGCCGTAGTCTCCAGACGAATAATCGATGCCTGTGTTGATTTGAACATATGGATCGTCGGCCATCGCCGGCGATGCCACAAACGCCATTGCTGGCAAAAACAGGATCGAAATGAATTTGGCCAACTTTTGCATGGATTACCCCCTAACAACATCATCGAATTCGACGTGCCGTGCGCTCTCGCCAGACAGCGCACGGCAAATTTTGAAATTTAGCGGTTGAGAAGATGTCCGATCATGGACGGCCCGGCTTCTCCGGCTTCTCCGGCTTCTCCGGCTTCTCCGGCTTTTCCGGTTTTTCTGGCTTTTCCGGTTTCTCAGGCTTTTCAGGCTTTTCAGCTTTCTCAGGTCGTTCAGCGCGTTCGGCACGCTCGTGCGTAACGACAGCGCGACTGCCATCTTCTTTGGTGATCGTATGGATATTGCCGGACGGCGTTTCGACTGTTTGAACCGTGCCGGTTTTCACGGTTTCCAAAACGGGGGTTCCATCTTCATTGGTGAGTGGCGCGCCACTTTCATCGACGGCTTGCCGCTCTTCGGTGATATCTGCGCGCGTCACAACGGCGCCCGGTTTTGGCTCGGGCTGGTCTTCTGCACCAGCATCCTGCGCCTGCACGGCCGCCAACGCGGAGAAGGCCAGCAAGGCTACGCTACCCGTCAATATTGTTTTTTTCATATTCCTATCCTCTTGCTTGGGAACAAGACGTCGGGTCGGCCGGATAACCTTAACCTCAGCTTTCACGGCTTCATTAACGCGACAACGCGACAGTTCGGCGCGACCAATTGTTACATTATGTGACATTCCGTGATAAATAGGGCGGACCCCGAAGTTGTGATAATTTTTCCTTGGGGGCTTCACGAATCCCTTTCGCTTCGCCAAGGCTTAATCGCTCGCTTAAACCAGCTGCTATGGAGAGACTTGGGATGGGTATGCTTGAAGGCAAGGTCGTGGCCGTTACCGGTGCAGGTCGAGGAGTTGGTCGCGAAATAGCGCTGCTTTGCGCCAAGCATGGTGCGGCGGTGGTGATCAACGATCCAGGTGTCGGCGGCGGCGGCGAAGGCGGCGATGCGGGGCCAGCGCAGGAAACCGCAAACGACATCATCGCGGCTGGTGGAAAAGCGGTAGCCAATCTCGCCAGTGTTGCCGATCCAGTGGGGGCGGCTTCTATTATTGAAGACGCAATCAAGAATTTCGGTCGCATCGACGCTGTCGTCAACAATGCCGGCATCCTGCGCGACACCATCTGGCACAAGATGAGTCATGAGGATTGGCGCGCGGTAATCGACGTGCATCTCAATGGCAGCTTCAACGTCTCCAAAGCAGCAACGCCCTATTTCCGTGAGCAGCAATCGGGCAGCTTCATCCACTTCACATCGACCAGCGGCCTGATCGGCAATATCGGGCAGGCCAATTACTCGGCGGCCAAACTGGGTATTGTCGGCCTGTCACAATCGATCGCACTGGATATGGCCCGCGTCGGCGTGCGCTCGAATTGCATCGCGCCCTTTGCCTGGAGCCGGATGACCGCCTCGATCCCCGCCGAAACGCCCGAGCAGAAGGAACGCGTCGAGCGGTTGAAGACGATGAGCGCGGACAAGATAGCGCCGTTAGTCGTCTACCTCGCCAGCGATGCGTCAAAGGATGTGTCGAACCAGATATTCTCTGTGCGAAAGAATGAGATCGTGCTCTACAACAAGCCGCGCCCAATCCGGTCGATGACCAAGGTGGAAGGCTGGACGCCGGAGAGCATCGCTGATGAACTGATTCCCGCTTTCAAACCCAGTTTTGCCCGTGCCGATGAAGTTTCGGCGCATGTATTCCCTTACGACCCCATCTGAGGAGCAAGTGATGAGCAACCCCGGCCAAGGTAATCCAGGGATGGATCCAGAAATTTTCGAACAGTTTATCGACCAGCTTCGCCGTTATGTGCGCGAACGGCTGATCCCCGCTGAAGAAGATGTGATCGCCAACGATGCGATCCC
>DASUDM010000260.1:0-5293 GCA_036275575.1 Sphingorhabdus sp.
GGAATGGCTGAATGCGTTGTGAATGGTTCGCGGGAATGACATGAGCGGTGCAACACGCTAGACGAAGCGCATGACTGACAAACCGAATCCGAAATTTCTGGGCCAGACCAGCGCGCTTCCCGCCACGCCGGAAGAGGCCGAACTCGATTATGTGCCCAATCCGCGGCCGGGATTACTCTATCTCGTCCGCTTCGCAGCACCCGAATTTACATCGCTTTGCCCTGTTACCGGCCAGCCGGATTTTGCGCATCTGGTAATCGATTATTGTCCCGATGCGACTATTGTTGAATCGAAATCGCTCAAGCTTTTCCTGGGATCGTTCCGTAATCATTCCGGCTTTCATGAAGATTGCACCGTTGGCATCGGTGAACGTCTTTTCCGGGAGATGAAGCCGAAATGGCTGCGTATTGGCGGCTATTGGTATCCGCGTGGCGGAATTCCCATCGATGTCTTCTGGCAATCCGGCGCCCCGCCCGAGGGGCTCTGGCTGCCCGATCAGGGGGTTGCGCCCTATCGCGGCCGGGGCTGACATCCGCCCGTAATGCCTTGTTCAGCTTGGATGTGGTTCCATTCTCCTGACAGAAAAGGAGAATGTACCATGGAACGTCGTTCGAAAATTGCTGCCGCCTTGCTGATTGCCGCACTTCCGGTGACGGCTTGCACGACCAATCCCGAGACCGGGGAAAAGCGCATTTCGAAAACTGCCATCGGTGGCATTGGAGGTGCATTGGGCGGCTATTTGCTGGGCGACCTGATCGGTGGTCGCCGTGATCGAACCGAAAAGATTGTCGGTGCCGGCATTGGCGCGATCGCCGGGGCCGGGGTCGGCTATTATATGGACCAGCAGGAGAAGAAACTGCGCCAGCAGACCGCAGGTACCGGCGTAGAGGTGGTGCGTGATGGCGACCAGCTGGTGCTCGACATGCCGTCTGAAGTGACTTTCGCCTTTGGCAGCGCGAACCTGTCACCCGAGTTTCGCTCCACTCTCGACAAGGTGGGTGCGACCCTCACCGAATATGAAAAAACCTATGTCGATGTGATGGGGCACACCGATTCGGTTGGGTCGGATGCATATAACCAGACATTGTCGGAACAGCGTGCTTCGACCGTTGCCGATTATCTGGCGGGCCGCGGTGTGCAACGCGCGCGTTTGGCGACCAAGGGCTATGGCGAAAGCCAGCCCAAGGCGAGCAACACCACCGAGGAAGGTCGGGCGCAGAATCGCCGGGTCGAAATCCGGCTGGTGCCGGTAACGGCGAGCTAAACCGTCAGGCCCTGCAACAGCTTGGGCAGATTGCCCGATTCCCCGCGCGCTTCGGCCATGAAGAAATCCTTGAGGGGTTTCAGCCGCTGAACAGCGGCAAGGCCGAGGCGACGTGCGGCGGAAGCGGTTTGGCCGGGAATGCCGAACAGCTTGTTGAGCGTATCGGTCGCCATCATCACGCTTTGCACATCAAGACTGCGCCAGCGCGTGTAGCGATCGAGGATCTGTGCATCGCCAGGATCAAGCCCCAGTCGCATCCCTTCGACGACCACCTGCGCCAAAGCGGCGACATCGCGCAGACCTAGGTTCAGGCCCTGGCCGGCAATCGGGTGCATCCCATGCGCGGCATCGCCGACAAGCACCATGCGGGTATCGGTGATGCGGTTGGCGTGCTGAAAATTGAGCGGGTAGCCCATTACCGGCGCGTTCATTTCGATGGCGCCGAGCAGCCCGCCCATTGCCTTCTCAATTTCATGTGCCATGCCGCGCGGTGAAAGCTTGCGATACACGCCAGCCTCGGCGCGCGGTACCGACCAGACGATCGCCGAACGGTGCCGTCCCTTGTCGTCGTCGAGCATCGGCAGGATCGCAAACGGGCCAGTGGGGTAGAAAATCTCATAGGCAACGCTGCGGTGCGGCTTTTCATGGAAAATCGCCGTGACCATTGCCTCATGGGCATAGTCCCATTCGGTTAGGCGGATTCCCGCTGCATCGCGCGACGCGCTCTTGCGTCCCTCTGCAACGACGAGCAGCGAACCCGTCAAGATATCTCCATTTTTGAGTTCGACGCGAACCCCTGCATCATCAGCCTTGGAGCTCGCAATCTCGGCGGGCATGTGCAGTGTGATTTCCGGTCTGGCCATGGCGCTTTCGTACAAAGCCCGTCGGATAAGCTGGTTTTCGAACATCTGCCCCAGATAGCCATCGCCTTTTTCGGGCACGAAATCGAGCGCTCCGGGTTTCAGGCCATCGCTGACCCAGATCTGCTCGATGGGGCAACCCTTGCCATCCAGTGCCGGGCCTAGCCCGATAGCTTCGAACAATTTCATGCTCGAACTGGAAATGGCGGATACGCGGCCGTCGAAATGCGGCGCAAGCATCGCCGCCTGGTCGGCCCGGTCGATGACGTGGCAGGTGACGCCATGCACCGCAAATGCAAGCGCCTGGGCAAGGCCATTCAGCCCGCCACCAATGATAACAATGTCGGCAAATTGCGTCTTGGACATGGGAATCGCTTAGGCCGGTTTTCCATGGCTGAAAAGGTTAGAAAATCTGCGGACTCTTGACGCCGAGTCCCGCCTCCGCGAAAAGGTGCTGGTTTCAATCAAAAGGCGTTCAAAACAGGTCATGGCATCGCGCTCCCCCAAAACTTCGGTTGCCAATTGGCGCCAGATGATGCGCCAATCATTGCTGCGTAGCGGCGCGTTGATTGGTGCGGGTGCTGTCGGGCTGTTTGCTGCCTTCTATGCGATTGCGATCCTTAGCTACTCACCAGCAGACAATGCGTTCAACAGCGCGGCAGAGGGCGTCAGCGACAACTGGATGGGGCAAAGCGGGGCCTATATCGCCGATGCCTCGCTGTTCCTTTTCGGCTTGCCTGCTATCCTGCTTTTCCCGCTGCTGCTTGTCTATGCCCGCCGGTTGTGGCGCGATGTGCCGCAGCCGCGTTGGAAACGACAATTGGTCCTGTGCCTGATGGGTATGTTGCTGATCGGTTTCGGTTTGGCGCATTGGCAGCATGGCAGCGATATCGGCTTGCCTGCCGGTTGGGGCGGCACCCCTGCCTTGCTGCTCGACGGAGCCTATGGCGCACTGATCGCCAAGCTGGGCGAAGGCTGGAGCACGCTTGCGCGCTGGGTCGCCATATTTGCTTCGGTTGTCGGTGGAATCAGCCTGGTCACCCGTTCGCTCGAACTCGAACGACCGCTTTTCTCTATTCCCTCCATTCCCATGCCGTCGCTTGGCGGTACGTCGGAAAAGCTGTCGGCCGATCCGTCGATGCCTGATCGTGAGCCAGAATTTGTCGCCGACCCCGTGCCGCGCAAACCGGTTGAAAAAGAGCCGCGCCGCGCGCCCGAAATTGCCGAGCGCCAACTGCCGCCGAAGAAAGCCAGCTTCAGCACCGGTGCCAAACAAGGCGATTTCTTTGGCAATTATGCGCTGCCTTCGATCGACCTGCTCGATACCCCGCCGCCCTCCACCGCGCCCAAGCTCGACAAGGCTGCGCTCGAATCAAATGCGCGGTTGCTCGAATCTGTCCTTGATGACTTCAAGGTGCAGGGTGAGATTGTCGCGGTGCGCCCCGGCCCCGTCGTCACCATGTATGAGCTGGAGCCTGCACCGGGTGTTCGGGCGCAGCGCGTCGTGCAACTGGCGGAGGATATCGCGCGCAACATGTCTGCCTTGTCGGCGCGCGTTTCAACCGTGCCCGGTCGCACTGTGATTGGCATCGAACTGCCGAACAACAACCGCGAAGCGGTGATGCTGCAAGAAATGATCGCTTCTTCGGCCTTCGCCGACCAGAAGGGGCAGCTGCCGATCATTCTGGGCAAGAATATCTCTGGCGATCCGGTCGTCGCGGACCTCCAGCCGATGCCGCACTTGCTGGTCGCTGGCACCACCGGCTCGGGCAAGTCGGTTGGCCTCAACTGCATGATCCTGTCGCTGCTCTATCGGCTCACGCCTGATCAGTGCCGGATGATCATGATCGATCCCAAGATGCTCGAACTCAGCATCTATGACGATATCCCGCATCTGCTCGCCCCCGTGGTCACAGAGCCAGCCAAGGCGATCCGCGCGCTCAAATGGGCGGTTGAGCAAATGGAAGACCGTTACCGGATGATGTCCTCGGTTGGCGTGCGCAACCTGCAGGGCTTCAACGAAAAGATCCTCGCCGCCAAGGCCAAAGGTCAGCCATTGGGTCACAAGATCCAGGTCGGTTATGACCCGATGACCGGTTTGCCACAATATGAAGAGCAGCAGCATGATTACCAGCCGCTGCCGCAAATCGTGGTGGTGGTCGACGAGTTGGCCGACCTGATGATGACCGCCGGCAAGGAAGTGGAATTCCTGATCCAGCGCCTCGCACAAAAGGCGCGCGCAGCGGGTATTCACCTGATCATGGCGACGCAGCGCCCGTCGGTCGACGTCATCACCGGTGTCATCAAGGCAAACCTGCCGACGCGCATCAGTTTCCATGTCACTTCAAAGATCGACAGCCGCACCATCCTTGGTGAGCAGGGTGCCGAACAGCTGCTTGGCAAGGGCGACATGCTCTATATGGCGGGCGGGCGCGGGTTGACGCGTATCCATGGGCCGTTTGTTTCCGACGAAGAAGTACGCAAGGTTGCCGATCACTGGCGCGGGCAGGGTGAACCCGATTATATCCAGTCGGTTACCGAGGAGCCCGAAGATGGCGGATTTGCCCTCGACGGTTTGGGCGATGATGACAGCCCCGAAGATGCCATGTACCGCAAGGCGTGCCAGATTGTCTTCGAAAGCCAGAAGGCGTCGACCAGCTGGATCCAGCGCCAGCTTCGCATCGGCTATAACAGCGCTGCCCGCTTGATCGACCGGATGGAAGAGGATGGCTATATCAGCGCCCCCAACCATATCGGTCGCCGCGAGGTCTTGCGCGACCGTAATGGTGAGCCGATCTGACATTCAGATGCGGTTCAAAGCCTGTCCGATAGGCGGTGCGGCCAAAGCCAAGGAAAAACCATGACACTGAAACTCTCCCGAATTCTGCTTGTGCCCGCGATTATGGCATCCGCCGCAAGCGCGCCTGCGCAGCAATCGAACGACCTCAGCCAAGTCGTCAGCCATATGCAGGCAGTCACCACGATGAGTGCAACCTTCACGCAGACCGATCGTAATGGGCAGAGCCTTTCCGGCAAGCTGCTGTTGAAGCGCCCCGGCCATGTGAAGTTCGAATATCAGAAGGGCGTGCCGCTATTGATTGTCGCGGATGGCAAGGCGTTGACGCTGGTCGATTATGAGGTGAAGCAAGTGCAGCGCTGGCCGATCCGC
>DASUDM010000261.1:0-6311 GCA_036275575.1 Sphingorhabdus sp.
CAGGGCCGTCCCATGGCTCCATCAGCGCAGCATGATATTCGTAAAATGCCCGGCGGTCGGCATCCATCATCGGATTACCGGCCCATGCTTCGGGGATCAGCATCATCACCGCATGGGCGAGGCTGTATCCGCCCGCGAGCAAAAGCTCGAGCGCATTGTCGAGGCACGCCGTATCCGATTGGCCGTGCGGGATGATCGGCCACATCTTGTCGAGATCGGGGCCCATCAGGTCTGATTCCATCGTGCGGCGGCGCGCGTTCATCCAGTTCACATTGCCGCGAACCGTGTTGATCTCCCCATTATGCGCGACAAAGCGATAGGGGTGCGCCAGCTTCCAGCTCGGGAAAGTATTGGTCGAGAAACGCTGGTGGACGAGTGCAAGCGCCGATTGGCACAGCGGATTGCGCAAATCGTTGTAGAAGGAGCCAACCTGCCCGGCGAGCAGAAGGCCCTTATAGACAACGGTGCGCGTCGACATCGAAGGGATGTAGAAGCTGCCGAGGCCGGGAAGGCCGTGCTTTTCTTCCAATGCAAAAAGCGGGTTCTGCGCCTGCTTGCGGATGGCGAGCAGCTTGCGTTCGAATGCGTCCTGGTCGGCGCAATTCTCGCCGCGACCGATGAAGAGCTGGCGGATGACCGGCATCTGTTCGATAACGGCCTTACCAAGGCCATCTAGCGTGGTCGGCACGTCGCGCCAGCCCAGGATCGTCTGGCCTTCCTTGACGATGAAGCTCTCGAAATTCTTGATGCCGAATTCGCGTGCTGCCTCGTTCTGCGGCAGGAAGCACATGACAACCGCATAATCGCCGGGCTGGGGCAGGTTGACGCCCGCGCCTTTGGCCCAATCACGATAGAGCGCGTCGGGAATCTGGATGAGTATGCCTGCACCATCGCCAAGCAACGGATCGGCGCCCACCGCGCCGCGATGGTCGAGGTTGACGAGGATCTGCAAGCCGCGCTCGATCGTTGAGTGGGTCTTGGCGCCTTTTATGTTCGCGATGAAGCCGACGCCGCATGCATCATGCTCATTACGTGGGTCATAAAGTCCCTGTGCCGGAGGAAATCCCATGGCCTACCCTTATTCTGCGAATCCGGAAAATTTGATTCGCGGTAGACGGATGTTTGCGTAATTTAAAGTCTGGAAAGCGCCAAGCGCTGCAAAGAATATTGCACCGATTGCAAGTTTCGATTTGCGCACAGACACCCGCGGGTGCCCGTGTGCGAACATGCGTCCGTAGAATGGCTAAATTTGTCTAGCCCGTGCTTCACCGAGCAAGACGATCTTGATGTCACCGCTGGCACGATAGCTCTGGATAAGCAGGTAAGTCGCGAGGAACGGCATGCCGCCGGCAAATATGAAGAGACCCAAGCCGATCCCCAACGCGCTGAAATGGTTACGCCATGCGAGCCAAATTCCGCCAAGCATGAGGAAGCTGAAGAAATCGAGGTTGAATTGGCCCGGCCAGGCCATTTCGGCCATGTCGCCGAAGAAGACCGGAAGCAGGTTCAACCCATGATTGGCGACCGTGACCGATGTGTAAGCCGTGATTATGACGATGCATGCCGCGAGAAAAAGCCTGAAAAGCAACATGGTAATCCTCCCTTAGTCAGATTGATGGATCTTTGCGATTTTCGGGTTGCCGGACCAGAAACAAGTATCGGCTGGTAGCGAGCAGCAATCCGAACGATCCGGTGCAAAGCAACAGCAGCAACCAGGGCCACGGGTTCATACCCGCCAAGCGCATCTTTGGCAGCATCAGCGCCCAGCAAAGCCCGAAAGCCAGTAACAGGTCGAGCCATATCTGGTTGCTCCATGCATTGCGGACATGCTCATTCCAGAACCCGAATAGCCCCTCGGTGGCGATGGCAAAGCCGGTCCAAAGGCCGAATGCGACCGCCAATCCGAGCGGGAGCAGATACAAACTGGGGCCGGATTGCTTGCGTGCCGTTGCCGCGATCAGGGCCAAGAGCAATGCCGCGACAGCGATCGCCGGCAAGGTCAGGAATAGCTCGTTTTTCATGCGGGCAACCTCTATTGAAGAGGCAGCTAACATAATGTAGCAGTTGCTACAAGGATATTCTCATGGTGGGGCGTGAAGAGCAGAGGGCAAAGGCGGTCGAAAGGCTTTCGGCCCATGTTTTGGCAACCGGCTTGTCGCAAACAAGCTTGCGGCAGCTGGCGTCGGCAGCCGGCGTGAGCGACCGCATGCTGCTCTATTATTTCAGCGACAAGAATGATGTGCTGGTGACCGTTTTGGGCAGTTTGTCGGCCGATCTTGCACAACGACTGGCGCTAGCATTTCCCGAGACGCAGATTCTGCCGGTATCGGAACTGGCGGTGCGCCTGACCCGGGAACTGCTGTCCGACAATCATAGGCCCTATATTCGCCTCGGTGTCGAAATCATGTCCGCCGCTGCCCGGAAAGAGCAGCCTTTCATGCTGTTGTCGGAAGGTATCAGGGCGACATTCATCCAATGGATCGTAACAAGGATGGACGCGCCTGAAGGTTCTGACCGCGAAGCTGTGGCGGCGATCCTTCTGGGCCTGATCGACGGCCTCGTCTTGATCGGCGCATGCGTTGAGGATGACCTTGTCGAGCGAGCGATTGAAACCATTCCCGCACTGGTCGGGCGTTGATCGCATCTTGCACATTGCGGAATAAGATGCTGTTGCCTTGCCCGATATGAGGCAGGCGGGAAGCATCTGACGTGGGAAAATTATCGGGTATCAAGGTTATTGACCTTAGCGTATTCCTGCCCGGCCCGATGATGACGGTGATGATGGCCGACCAAGGGGCCGAAGTGATAAAGGTGGAAACGGCGGCAGGCGATCCGTCGCGGGAGCAAGCCCCCTTTGAGGCAGGACAATCGGTCTGGTTTCGCAACCTCAACCGAGGCAAGCAAAGCATTGTGCTCGACCTTAAAAGTGAGGGCGGCAAAGCGCAGCTCTGGGAGCTGATTGATGACGCCGACGTGTTTGTCGAAGGGTTTCGGCCCGGTGTGATGCAAAGGCTCGGTTTCGATTATGACACCGTGGCTGCCAGAAACCCGCGCATTGTCTATTGCTCGATTTCCGCATTTGGCCAGCATGGCGCGATGGCACACCATCCGGCGCACGATATGGCCACGCAGGCATTGGCCGGATTCCTCTCGGTTAATGACGGGCCGGATGGCACGCCAGTCGTCCCCGGGGTTGCCGCTTCGGATATGGCCGCCGGCCTTACCGCATTGTCGGCGACGTTGATGGCGCTGATCGGGCGGCAAACGAGCGGCAAGGGCGATTATATCGATTGCGCGATGTTTGACAGCCTGTTGCCCTGGTGCGTCCATACGGCGGGAAGCGCGATTATGGGCGGGCCATCGCCGGTTTCGTCGCAGCAACGCTCTTTGGGCGGTGCCGGCCTCTACCAGATTTACAGGACAAAAGATGGCCGGCATGTCGTTCTTGGTGGGCGCGAGATCAAATTTGCCGAAAATCTGCTGGGCGCTCTTGGCCGCCCCGATCTGGTCGAGCATGCCAAGCGCGAAGCCGGCGAGCAGAAAGAGTTGATCGCTTATTTGCGGGATGTGTTCATTAGCAAGAGTCGGGACGAATGGGTGGCGTGGTTTGCCGACAAGGATGTCGCGTTCGCGCCCGTGCTTGATTTTCGCGAAGCTCTGGACGAGCCGCACATCGCCGAACGAGGTTTGTGGATCGAACATGACGGCGCGCACCACATTGCCCCGGCGATCCGTTTCAAATCGGAAAATTGGGTGCCGCGCGCTGCACCCGCGCTTGGAGCAAATAGGATCACCGAGGGAGAGGAAGCATGAGTGGGGATGTCAGCTATGAAGTGTCGGAGGGTGTTGCAACCCTGACGTTCAATCGGCCCGAACGGCTGAACACGATTTCCGGCCCGATGCTTGATGAGTTGACCCGCTTGCTGGTCAAGGCCGGCGAGGACCGGGAAGTTCGCGTGATCATCCTTACCGGCACGGGCCGGGCCTTTTGTGCCGGGCTCGATCTCGAAGCTGCGCAGAAGGGAGAGGGTATCGGCTCATCCTCGGCAAGTTTCAGCGCGACGATCGATCTCAGAAATACCCCGCCCACGGTGCTGCATGCGCTCGACAAGCCGGTAATCGCAGCGCTTAACGGATCGGCTGCTGGTTATGGAATGGATCTGGCGCTTGGCTGCGATATCCGCGTGATGGCGGCTGATGCAAAGCTGGCCGCAGCTTTTGTGAAGCGTGGCGTGCTTCCCGAATCCGGTGGCACATGGTTCCTGCCGCGCATGCTCGGCTGGGCGAAGGCGGCGGAGATCATTTTCACCGGTCGTACTTTATCCGCCGAGGATTGTTTGAAAGAAGGGTTGGTCAACCAGGTTGTTCCTGCTGATGAGGTTGCGGCGCGTGCTCGCGAACTCGCCCTTGAAATCGCCAATAATGCGCCATTGGCTGTGCAAGGGGCGAAGCGGCTGATGCGAATGGGACTGGACGAAACCTTCGATACCCATGTGCAGCATGTCTACCTCCAATTGCTGCCCTTGTTCCAGAGCGCCGACTTTAAAGAAGGTGTGGCCAGCTTCATGGAAAAGCGCCCGGCAAAATTTACAGGACGATGAAGTTTGCAGGAGTGGGGCAATCTCGGTGGTGACAATACAGATTGTCACTTCCCGCCCTGTTCGGCTAAGCTGACCTTATACAATGGCGCAAACAACCGAAAGACGATGGCGCGGTCGAGGGGCCGATGAGCGTAAGGCAGAGCGGCGTGCTCTGCTGATGGCGGCTGCCGTCAAAGTCTATAGCGAACGGGGTTTTCGCCACTCTTCGGTAAAAGCGGTGTGCGACGAAGCGGGGCTTACCGAGCGATATTTCTACGAAAGCTTTACGAACAGCGAAGAGATGCTGGTTGCGGTCGCATCGGCTTCGCTCGAGCAAATGGTCAGCGAATTGCAGGCCAAATGCGCAGCCGTTTCGCCCGACAAGAGGCTGCAAACCATCCTGTTTCATTATTACGGCATGCTGCGTGAGCAGCCCGCCCATGCCCGCGCCTTTCTGGTCGAAATCAGGGGTATCAGCCCGATTGTCGACGCTTATCTTGAAACTGCAACCGAGCGGTTTGCGGAGCTTGTCGTGAATTCACCGCTATCCCGCCTGTCCCGCACCGACCGGATGGTTGCGATTGGTGCGGTTGGCGCCATCGTCCACATCGCGCTCGACTGGATCCTCAACGATTTTTCGGCGCCGATTGACGATGTGGTTCAAGCTGCTGAGAAACTTGGCACAATCATCGACGGAATTGAAAAGGCGATCCGGGTCGCCTGAAGTTCGAAGCTAGGCGGCTTTCGCCATTTCTGCAGCAATGCGGTTGATATCGGCCTGATGGTCGATCTTCAGCGCAGCCAGCATTTCCTCTCTCTTTGGACCTGGCTCTGGCCGATAGGCTGCCGCATTGCGGCGTTTTCCGCGTGCCCAATAGTATAACACGCCCGCCAGGTTGCGGGGTCGCTTCAACCACGCTTCAGGATGTTCGAGCATGTGAAAGCCGCGCAAAGCCTCGCGCAACAGGCGTGTGTCGGAACGGATAGCAATTTCGACGCCGTCCTTGACGAAACTCTTGGTTAGTCGCGCGCGCAGACGTTGCTTTTGCCCAGGCGTCAGCGCCCGACGCGCTTCCTTGATGGCAGCGCGATCCTGAGTCCGCTGGTTGATGTAAAAGGGCCGCAATTCCTGCTTGATCGCCTCATGATAGGCGAGGGCGCGTTGTTCTGGCCCTTTATGGGTGTCGAGCACTTTGCGCAACGCTTGCGCACTCACGGCAGCGAAAGAGCATCCCCGACCGTAGAGCGGATTGGTCCGCACCAACGTGTCGCCCAGCGCGAAATAGCCATGCGTCGCAGCTTTGCCATCAACCACCATATCGCGCCAGCGGCTGACAAGGTCTCCCATGCCAATGACCTTTCCGACCGGCTCCGACCGTTGGGCATTAGTCCAAGGATGGAGGCCGGGCAGCATCAGGGTGATCTCGTGGAAAACGTCGGGATCGACGATCGCTTGCCTCAGTTCGAGTTCAACCTCGGGCACGGCCAGCGTGATCGAGAAATTACCATTGTCTCCGGGGAATACGCCGAATTTCAGATAGCCCAGATCGCCAGAGGCCGGGGGATTGCTGGTCCTGTCGGGCTCTATCTGGCCGGGACGCAAGCGATAGTGCCGGGTGAAATAGAGTATGCCTGCGGTTTCGCTCTCTTCCGCGATGTTCGCGCCCTCGGCGATCAACTGGTTGATCGAACGGCCGCCCTTGCCCGAGGTGTCGACGATTATGTCGGCAG
>DASUDM010000262.1:0-4300 GCA_036275575.1 Sphingorhabdus sp.
GGTAGCAGAGGGAAGGGTGGTTTCGCTTGGCGAACCAGTGACCATGAAAACCGCCGAACATGCGTCGTTCCAGACGGCGTGGGAGGCGTTTGATGACATGATCGACGAGCCGATCCCGCAAGCTGTCGCCATCGCGATTGCAGGGCCGATCAATGCCGAGGTGATCAAATTCACCAACAATCCGTGGATCATCCGCCCCGCGCTGATCAAGGAGAAGCTGCGGGTCGATGCCTATACGCTGGTCAATGATTTCGAAGCAGTCGGCCATGCCGTGGCACAAGCAGATGCCGAGCATTTCGTGCATCTATGCGGGCCGGATCAGCCGCTGGCAGCGACAGGCACAATAAGCATTATCGGCCCAGGCACTGGCCTCGGCGTCGCGCATCTGCTCCGCACGGGTGGCCATTATCATGTGCAGGCGACCGAAGGCGGGCATATCGATTTCGCCCCGCTCGACAGCATCGAAGATGCCATCCTCGCAAAGTTGCGCAAACGCTACCGCCGCGTTTCAGTTGAGCGGGTTGTATCGGGACCTGGCCTTGTCGAAATTTATGAGACGCTCGCGAGCATAGAGGGCAGGGCGATCCAGCAACTGGATGACAAGCAATTATGGGCGCTCGGCACCTCGGGTGAAGATAGCCTTGCCGCTGCCGCCGTTGACCGTTTCTGCCTTTCGCTGGGCAGTGTTGCAGGCGATATTGCGTTGGCGCAGGGCGGCTTTGCCGGTGTCGTGGTTGCCGGTGGCCTTGGTCTGCGGATCAAGGACACGCTGTTACGCTCCGGCTTTGCCGAACGTTTCCGCGCCAAGGGGCGGTTCGAAGGATTGATGTCGGGCATTCCGGTTAAATTGATCACCCACCCGCAGCCGGGGCTGTTCGGGGCAGCGGCGGCTTTTACCCGCCAGCATGGATAAGGACATAAAATGAAACCCATCGAATCGATCATGCGCACAGCGCCGGTGATCCCCGTATTGGTGATAGACGATGTGGCGCATGCCAAGCCGATTGCCGAGGCGCTGGTAGCGGGCGGTTTGCGGGTTCTCGAAGTGACCTTGCGGACCGAAGCAGGGCTCGATGCCATCCGCGAAATGAAAAAGGTGCCTGGCGCAATTGTTGGCGCCGGAACAGTGGTCGACGTTGCCGGTCTCGAAAGTGCTATTGCCGCTGGTAGCGAGTTCATCGTGTCTCCCGGTTTGACAGAAAAGCTCGGGATGGCGGCAGTCGCGAAAGGCATCCCCTTCCTTCCCGGCATTGCGAGTGCGAGCGACATCATGCGCGGACTCGATCTTGGCCTCACACATTTCAAATTCTTCCCGGCCGAAGCAAATGGCGGTTTGCCTGCACTCAAATCGCTGATTGGTCCCTTTGGCCAGTGCCAATTCTGCCCGACCGGCGGCATCCGTCAAGAAACAGCCGCCGACTGGCTTGCCGTCCCTGAGATTTTATGTGTTGGCGGAAGCTGGCTTGTTGCTAAAGGGGCCCCGGATGTCGCAGCGATAGAGGCTGCGGCCCGCGCGGCCGCCATGCTTGCGCGATAATTTAGGGAAACGTCGGATGGCCGAAGAAATCGAGTGGTGGGAATTTGATTCGGCCGAGGAGCTGATCGACGCTGTTGTCGGCGATGTTTCCTTCATCATCGAAAGCGCGCTGGATGCACGCGGGCAGGCGCTGGTCGCCTTTCCCGGCGGGAATACGCCGAAGCCGATCCTGGAAAAACTGGCGCAGGCGCCTCTGCGCTGGAAAGGGGTTACGATAATCCCGACCGATGATCGGCTGGTTCCCGTCAGCGATCCATTGTCCAATGTTGCCATGCTGGCGAAGATTTTCCTGCCCAAAGGTGCGCGGGTGCTGCCGCTCAACAGCGAAGCCGCAGACTATAAACTCGCGGGCAGCGCCGCGAATGCCCGGTTGAAAGATCTGCATTGGCCACCTGACCTTGTCTGGTTGGGCATGGGCGGTGATGGCCATACCGCATCGATATTCCCCGGCCCCGATCTTGACGAGGCCATGAATCCTGCGAAAGGCGTCTACGCGGTCGGAGTGCGGCCGGATCCATTGCCGCCGGAAGCTCCGGTAGACCGGGTCACTTTGACGGCGCCGGCTATTGCAGCAGCGCGAACCACCATGATTGTTATCAACGGTGCAGACAAGCAGCAGGTGCTTGAAAAAGCTATTGATGAAGGTGCCAAGTCGGCTTTCCCGGTCGGCCGCGTGATCGACGCGTTGACGGTTCCGGTCGATATCTATTGCCTCAACGGCTGACGATTCAAATACGGCGCAGCGGTGCCCGGCGCACAGCGGCCTGATTGTTCAGCCTACGCAAGTATAGCGGCATCGTTTCGTCGATGACATTAGCACCAATCTGCTGCCGGGCTGCTTTGGGATCGATGGGATAATCAAAGGCGATTCCACAGCGTGATTCCGCGACCCAAGCGACCTTGCCGGTAACCCAGCCGAGATTTTTGAGATTGATTTCGACTGCCTCGCCGCGACTCGCCTGGATTGGGGCCTCGGCCATCATTCCACCCGAAGAAAGGTTGCGAACGCGTACTTCGCCTTGGCTGCCGCTCGACGGAAAACGCAAAACAGCCTTTAACAACAAGCTGTTGCGATCCTGTGACCGCGGCTTGTTTGGGCTGTTATCTGTTTCCATAGTGTCGACCGGCTTGTTCATGGCGATAGTCCAAAGGACGAAATTGGTTTCGCGATAATCCAAAGTTACCGGAAATTGGTCGCCAATTGGTTAATGACGGTGTTGTAATACAACGAAAAAGGGCGGGAACCGCATGGTTCCCGCCCCGTTTCTCAGTCGTCTGATCTGGTCAGATCAGGCGAACCTCAGGCTATTAGCCTTCCAGTTCGGTGCTGACTTCGTCGAAGGTGTTCGACAGGTTGTTGCCGAGGCTCGACATCGCAGCGATTGCAGCGACAGCGATAAGAGCAGCGATCAGACCGTATTCGATCGCGGTTGCACCTTCTTCATTCTTGAAAAGCTTTTTGATCATCTTCATGTCAGGTCTCCTGTTCAACTATTCACCCGGGCAGTCAGAGTTTTTCCGACTGACCATGAACCGATAAAACAGACTCTCCTACCAAATCGTTAATCGACAGATTAATCTGTGACTTCCGTAATTTCGTTAGACACGTCGTTCCACATGTCGGTAGTCGAACCTGCTACACTGCTGAGAGCACCCATCATGGCGATCACGAGCAGAGATAGTATCAGCCCATATTCCACTGCCGTCCCACCCATTTGGCAACTTGCGATGCCTCGAATAAACTTCAACATGAGTAAGTCCTGTTCATGCGATGGTTACGACGCTCGCGTTTTTCCACAGAGGCGTTAACAAAATCTTTCCAACCCGAACGCATGTGAAAAAAAATCCGACAATGTTGATCGTAACCGCAGCCGCAATCATCCATCCTGACGGGCGCATTCTGCTCCAGACGCGGCCGAAAGGGCGCGATATGGAGGGGCTTTGGGAATTCCCCGGTGGCAAGCTGGAACCGGACGAACAGCCTGAAAGCGCGCTTTCGCGAGAACTTTTGGAAGAGCTCGATATCGAGGTCGATCCTGTGGATTTGGTACCGGCCTGCTTTGCCAGCGCCAAGATTGGCGAGCGTGACCTTCTGCTTTTGCTCTATACCTGCCGAAATTGGCAGCGCGTGCCTAAATCAATGGAAGGGCAGGAGCTTGGCTGGTTCCTGCTCGAGCAAATGGACGATTTGCCCATGCCGCCCGCCGATCTGCCCCTGATCGAACTGCTGCGAAAGATATTGGCCGATTAATCCTTCCCGGATTTGTCGAGCAACGCCGCCAGCGAGACTTTACCGCTGCCGCGGGCGGCGGCCTTTGGTTGGTCCGGCGACGGAGACCAGCCACTAAGATGGATGAACTCAAATCGTTCGCTGACTTTTCCATCCTTGTCCTTATGCTGCGACCACGCTGATTCCAGCCGGTCCGGATATTGCTTACCCAAATAGCCACGGCTGCCGGAAAGGCAGTTCCCGATGCCGGCATCGCGCAAATCCTCGACCAGTTTGCGCCAATCGCCGTAGCGAACATCGCTTGCTGACCTGTCGGCAACTTGCATCGCAAATCCTGTGCGGGCCAGCAAATCCGATGCTGACCGCAATTCTATCTGGGGGTGGATATGCGACATGATGCGATGCCCATCGGCCAGCATCATCATCTTTTTGAGGCTCGCGAGAGTGCCTGCACCAAATAAGGCGCCAAGGAAAAGTCCGTCGGGGCACAGGGAGCGGCGTATTTGAACCAGCGCACCAGGCAAATCGTTTAC
>DASUDM010000263.1:0-2958 GCA_036275575.1 Sphingorhabdus sp.
TGGGCGAACTTGCCCGCTATCTCGACATATTGATCGTTGCCATCGGCGCGAACCCGCTTGTCGCGCTCTTCCGCATATTTCGCTCGGATCGTATCTATGTCGAGTGTCATGCTACCCCGCTTTTGCTGCTACACTTTCCGGCAAATCCTTGCCGAAAACCCGCTGGTAATATTCGGCGACCAGCGCCCGCTCGGCATCGTCGCACTTGTTGAGGAACGACAGGCGGAAAGCAAAGCCGACATCCTTGAAGATTGCAGCATTCTGCGCCCATGTGATCACGGTACGCGGGCTCATCACGGTCGAGATATCGCCATTGATGAAACCTTGGCGAGTCAGTTCCGCCACCTTGATCATCTTGGCGATGTCATCCGGATTGCCACCGGTCTTCGCGACGACGATCTCGCCTTCGACCTGCGCCGGCAGGTAATTGAGGCCGACGACGATGTTCCAGCGGTCCATCTGGCCTTGGTTGATCTGCTGCGTGCCGTGATACAGGCCGCTGGTGTCACCCAAACCGACCGTATTGGCGGTCGCAAACAAGCGGAACCAAGGATTGGGACGGATCACGCGGTTCTGGTCAAGCAGTGTCAGCTTGCCCTCGGTTTCGAGCACGCGCTGGATAACGAACATCACGTCGGGACGTCCCGCGTCATATTCGTCAAAGACCAACGCCGTGGGGGTCTGAAGCGCCCAAGGCAGCAGGCCTTCACGGAATTCGGTTACCTGCACTCCGTCGCGCAACACGATGGCATCACGGCCAATCAGGTCGATACGGCTGATATGCGCGTCAAGGTTGATACGGATGCATGGCCATTTCAGGCGCGCGGCTACCTGCTCGATATGCGTTGACTTACCGGTGCCGTGATAGCCCTGCACCATCACACGGCGGTTATAGGCAAAGCCAGCCAGGATCGCGAGCGTGGTATCGGGATCGAACACATAGGCCGGATCAAGATCGGGCACGCGTTCATCGGCCTCGCTGAATGCGGGGCATTCCATATCGACGTCGATGCCGAACATCTCGCGGACATTCACCTTGATGTCGGGCGCTTCCAGGATGGTGGTGGCCCGGCTGTCGGGCTGGATGTTCGGTATGTCGGTCATTGGCCTTGATCTTACGAATATGCGGTTTTGAGGTGCGTATAAGCGGCAATCACGTCTTGCAACGCCTTTTCGTGGCTTCGATCGCCACCATTCCGGTCGGGATGATATTTGCGTACCAGTTGCGAATAGGCGCTGCGCACCGCCTTGCGGTCCGCATCATGGCCAAGCCCTAGCGTCTTTAGCGCGGACCGGTCTTCGCTCGACAGGATCTTGCCACCCGGCGTCATTGCCGGTTTCATCTCTTCCATTCGCCCTTTGAAGCGTGCCGAGATCGCCTCCAGCGGGTCGTTGAAGTCTGCCCAGCGCGGCGGCGAATCGGCACCTCCATTGGCACGAAAGGCGCGTGTCTCGCTCGGCCACACATTCAGCGGGCTTTGCGCCTTCGAAATTTCCTCGGCGGTCATGCCTGCAAACCAATCATAACCCGCATTGAATTCGCGGACATGATCAAGGCAGAAATAGAGATAATCGCCTGGTCCATTCGGCCCCGGCGGCCGTCCATAGGGGTTGGGTGCGCGGAATTCGCCGGGATGCTGGCACCGTGGATGCTGGCACACCCTCTGCGACCCGCGCATGCGGCCATGGAATCTGTCTGGATTGCGCGGAGCGGACATGCTTTCCCCTTGGACAAAGAGGCGCGATATGGGAAGAGGGAAGCCATGACAAAAGGCCCCATCCAAGCAGAAATGGAAGCGCTGCTGAAAGCCGCCTTCTCTCCTACACATCTTGCCGTCATCAACGACAGCGCAAAGCATCGGGGGCATAGCGGCGATGATGGTTCGGGCGAGAGCCATTTTACGGTTGAAATCGAAAGTGCTACATTCGCCGGGGTAAACCGCGTGATGCGCCAACGGATGGTGAACAAGGCGCTTGGAGACCTGCCGGGGGAACGTGTGCACGCGCTGGCGATCAAGGCCCGCGCTCCGGGAGAATGAACATGCTGGTAGTTACGCCGACGTCTCACGATTTGGGTATGTTCGAAGTGCGCCGCACCTTGCCCAGCAAGGCACGTATCATGGTGGGGCCCTTTATCTTTGTCGACCAGTTCGGCCCGGCGCACTTTGACGTGGGGCAGGGAATGGATGTCCGCCCGCACCCGCATATCAACCTCGCAACCGTTACCTATCTGTTCGAAGGGGCTATCGACCATCGCGACAGCCTTGGCACCTATGCGACAATCAGGCCGGGCGCGTTGAACCTGATGACGGCGGGCAAGGGCATTGTTCATTCCGAACGGACACCCGCAGCAGAACGTTCGACCGGTTCACCGATCAGCGGCATGCAAACATGGCTCGCGCTGCCGGATGGCAAGGAGGAGATCGATCCTGCCTTTGAACATGTCGCTGCAGACAAATTACCGCAAATTGACGGCGATGGCGTGGTGGCACGGGTGATTATGGGCAGCCTGTGGGGTGTGACCGCTCCGACAACCCAGCATGCCGAAACGATTTATGCCGATATAGCCATGAATGCCGGCGCATCTCTGTTGATCGACGCTCAGGCCGACGAGCGCGGGATTTTGGTCGCGATGGGCAACGCAAGCCTCGACGGGCAAGTGCTGGAAACCCACAGCCTTTACATCCTGCAGCCCGGCGTGCCGATGACATTGCGTGCGTCAACCGATGCACGTGTCATGCGGTTGGGAGGAGAGGCGTTCAAAACCCCGCGCCGCGTCTGGTGGAATTTCGTAAGTTCCTCGCGCGATCGGATCAACCAGGCCAAGGATGATTGGCGCAACGGGCGTTTCCCGATTGTGCCGGGGGATGATAAGGAATCGATACCAATTCCAGAAATTCCACTGACGCGCAGCTGAGTTTATTGAATTATACAATAATATTCTGAAATTCCCTGCTA